>JADGHL010000124.1 GCA_019686135.1 Myxococcaceae bacterium
GCCATGGTGGTCGGGGCTCTCAGGCGGCGTCCGCCACGAAGTGGTACGGCGGCCACGGGCCGTTGAGCACGAGCTCGTAGCCGCGCGGCGCCAGCGAGCGGGCGGTCTTCTCCAGCGCGGACCGGAACCGCCTCGCGCTGCGGTTTGGGACCAGGAACACGCCGTCCATCAACAGGCGCGATCCTTTGACCAGCCCTTCGACGTCGGTGCGCCGGTAGCTGTCCCCGGCCTTCGCGGCAAGCTCGGTGAACACTTCGTCCGCGACCGCCCGCGCGCTGTGCACGAGCTCCTCGCCTGCGGCCTTGAGGTTCTTCTTCCGTTGCAGGAACGCCGCGCCCGATGCGCCGGAGGCGGCCTTCACCGCCCGGGCCACTAAGTCCTTCCGGGCGCGCCGCTCGTCCAGGGTCAACCGCACACCGTACTCCGCGCACCCCGCGACACGATCCAGCACACGCTCCAGCCGGCGCCGGTCCTTCTCCACCATCGCCCGCGCGCGGCCGTCGTCACGGAAGATGGTGAACAGCTTCATCGGCACGACCGACTCGGCGCTCCGGGCGGATTCGATGATCGCCTCGTGTGCGAGCGCACAGCGCGACACCCAGTCCATGTCCTCGAGCCGCGCATTCAGCGCCTCCTCGCCGTACTCGTCGGGCGGAGCGTCGGAGACGATCAAAAAGAGCCCGCCGCCCGCATCGAGCGCGCGCGGAGGTCCGAGCCCGGGCGGGGGTTGAAAGCGACCGGGCGCCGGCGCCCGCTTCGCGCGGACGATGCAGTACACGTACGTGGCGCTGGACGGTGTGGCCTTCTTCGGGCTCATCCGGACCATAGATGTCAGGGCCCGCCGGACCGTGCAACCGGCCACAGCCTCAGCGGCGGCGCTTCTTCGCCCGCGCCGCGCTGCCTGGCTTGCGGCGGGGCCGGCTCTTTTTCGTTCGCGTGCGGGAGGGTGAGGTCTCCGGAGTGGGCGGGGCCATAGCGGCCGGCTCTTCGCCGTAGAAGTCGTCCGCCACGAAGGAGGCGTCGACCTCGGCGATGTCGGCGGCGCCGAGGGTCCAGGAATCGCCCCCTCTCGCCGCGCCGCCGCCCAGCTCGATGGGCCCGGTGCCCTGCCCGGTGCGCTCGCGGATCTTCCGGATGCGCGCCAACACTTCGTCCTCCAGCGCGGCGAACTCTTCCGGCGTCATCTCGCCCATCTCCACCTTGAGCTGGGCGGCGAGCAGCTCCTCGCGGAGCGCGGTGTCGTCGTTGAGCTCCTGCTCCGCCGCCTTCGCGATCTTGTCGAGTACGAAGCGGACGCCGCCCACGATCATTCTGTCGATGATGAGCATGACGCGTCCTTTGTCGGCGGGTCCGGTTCCGGAAGGCTACTTCGCGTTCGCCCGCTCCAGCTTGAGGCGGATGTTGACGAAGTTGTAGGCCGGCCACGGGCCCGTGTACTTGAAGGTCAGCTTGTCCAGCCGCGCGCCGATCTCCTTCACCTTCGCGTCGAAGGCCTGCTCCTTCTGGCGCGCCACCAGGAACGCAGCGTTGAGGATCATCTTGTCGCCGATGGGCTTGTTGGTCCGCGAGGCGACCGACACGTCGCGCAGCGCCTGGAAGATCTCCGCCACGTAACGTTCGCTGCGCGCCTGGAGCGCGGCGTCCACCATCCGGCCGTACTGCATGCGCGCGAAGTAGGTGGACCCCTTCTGGTTGGCGATCTCCCCCTTCAGGCGGCGCAGGCCCTCGTCCTCGCCCTCGATTTCCTTGATCACCTGGTCGCGATCCCAGAGGACCTTGAGGCCGAACTCGACCTTGTCCTCCATCTTGCTGAGCACGTCGCCGAACGGCTGGTACGCGCTCTTGAGCAGCTCGATGATGTCCTCGCGGGTCTTGAACACGGTGCCGAAGGACATTGGCAGAACGGTGTGATCGCGCATCACCGTCTCGTTCACCCGCTGGTGCGCGAGCACGTTCTCGCGCGTCGGATCGAGGATGCCGATCGGCGTGTCGGAGACCACCGCGCCCAGGTCTTTGTAGAGGATGGTGTGCACCTCGGACGGGACCGGGCCAATGCCGATCTTCCCGAACGACAGCTCCTCGTCGGAGCGGATGATGCAGTAGACGTACTTGCCGCGCGACGGGCTCGAGTCCGCCTGGGCGGTCCGCGCGGGCGCGTCGGCCACTGCCGCCGCGCGGAGCTCTTCGTGCACCTCGGACTCCGGAGCGGCGTGCGGCGCCTTCGCCGGGGTCTTCTCCTTCCCCGGGACCAGGGGCACCACCTTCGCCTGCGAGCGCGAAGGCGACTTCTTCTTCGCCACCTTCGGCGCCTTCTGTGTCACCTTCTTCGTCGTCTCCTTCGCCGCCGCGCGCGTGGTCTTCGCTCTCGACTTCGGCCGCTTCTTCTCAAGCTGACGTGCCATGGTCTACCTCGCACCCGGTGCGCGCACGCGGGAAGTGATCTTGCGGTTGCGGTTCTCGGAGAGAAGGCGCCGGACCTCGACGACGAGATCCTCCGGGAGGCACGGCTTGGCCACGAACGCGTCGCAGCCGGCCTCCTTCGCGCTGTCGGAGTGACCGGCGAGCGCGTGCCCGGTGAGCGCCACCACCGGAATGTGGCGGGTCTTCGCCGCCGCCTTCAGCCGCCGGGTCGCCTCCCAGCCGTCCATCTCCGGCAGGGAGAGATCCATCAGGATGATGTCCGGCAACAGCGCGGTCGCCTGCTTGAGGGCCTCCACGCCGGTCTTCGCCTCGGCGGTGCGGAACCCGGAGAACTGCAAGTACTCCGAGTACATCTCCCGCGCGTCCTCGTAGTCGTCCACCACCAGCACGAGCGGCGCCTTGCCGGACGATGCGGTGGGCGCAGGGCCCGGCGCGCGCAGTGCCACCTCCTTCGCCTTCTTCGCCGCAGGGTGCGGACCGGGTCTGGCCCGGGCCTTCGTCCCGGCCTTCGCCTTCACCTTGGGCGCGGGCTTCTTGTGCGAGGGAGTCTTCATGGACGTCTGGACTTGCGGGGGATGTGGAGGGTGAAGGTGGACCCTTTGCCGAGCTTGCTCTTCAGGGTGATCCGTCCGCCCAGCATGCTCGAAAGCCGGCGGCAGATGGAGAGTCCGAGGCCGGTGCCCCCGTAGGCGCGGGTGGTCGAGGCGTCCACCTGGCGGAAGTCCTCGAACACCTTCTGATGGTACTCCTCGGCGATGCCGATGCCGGTGTCGCTGACCGCGATGGTGACCATCCGGCTGCGCGCGTTGTACCCGGCGACGACCCGGATCCGACCCTCGTGGGTGAACTTGAGCGCGTTGGAGATCAGGTTTACCACGATCTGCTTGAGCTTCTGCCGGTCGGTCTCCAGCTCGGGGATGTTGGCCGGGATCCTCGCGGTCACCTGCGCCGGCGAACGGGAGATGATTGGATCCAGCTCGGCGAACACCTCGTCGATCAACGCCTGCAGCTCGAACCGGCTGATGTGCAGCGGCATCTTGCCGGATTCGATCCGGGTGATGTCGAGGATCTCGTTGATGAGGTCCAACAGGTGGCGCCCGTTGGAGTCGATCCGCGACAGCGCCTTCTGCTGGGCGGGCAGCAGCTTGCCGGAGACGCCCTGCAGCAGCATCGACGTGTAGCCGAGGATCGCGTTCAGCGGCGTGCGGAACTCGTGCGACATGTTGGCGAGGAACTGCGACTTCGCCGCCGACGCTTGTTCGAGCTCCACCGCCTGCCGGCGCAACAGCTCGTTCTGTTCCGCCAGCTCCGCAGTGGCCGCCTGCACCCGGGCCTCCAGCTCGGTGGAGAACTTCTTCAGCTGCTCGTACAGCCGCGCCTTCTCCAGCGCCTCCCGCTGATCGTGGAGGATGGTGACGACCGTGGTCAGCTCGCCCTGGGGCGAGAGGATCTTCCCGGCGATCGCCTCCACCGGCAGGCTCTCGCCGGTCTCCTGATCCACGAGCGTGATGTCCCCGCGGACGCGCTTCTCCGACCCGGAGAAGAGCAGGTTGGAGATGAAGGAGGAGAAGTGCGCGTCGTTGGAGCGGACGCGGCGTTCGGCCTCCTCGTTGCCGGGGATCTGCACGGTGAACAGCCGCTCCGCCGGCTTGTTCATCAGCATGATGTCGCCCGCCGCGTCGGTGACGATGATCGGATCCGCCACCGAGTCGATGATCAGATCCAGCCGGTGGCGTTCGGACTGCATCCGCGCCTGTGCCAGCTGCAGCTTCTCGTAGGTCTCGCCGATCTCCGCCGACGCGCGGCCCAGGTCGGTGACGTTGCGCAGGACCGAGACGATCCCCACCTCGCCGTCGCCCTCGCGCACCGGCTGGCTCATCAGTTCGAAGAGCAGGTCCGAGCCCTCGTTCGGGTCCACCAGCAACAGCTCGTTGCGTGCGTGGTCCCGCTCCATCGCCCTTCCGGCGAGCGCGGCGGACAGGAGCATGTTGTTCATCGACACCGCGCGGCGGCGGCCTTCGGACTCGTCCTCGCGCGAGACGAACAGGTTCTCCGCGCGGGTGTTGGCGATCACCAGCCGCCCGTCGGAGTCGGTGAGCAGGATGGGGTCGGAGACCGCGTTGATCACCCCGTGCAACAGCGACCGCTCGCGGCCGAAGCGGCTCTCGCTGGCGAGGTGCCTCGAGCGTAGGGAGAGGAACTTGTCGGAGAGGATCTCCACCACCCACTGCACGTTGGGGGAGCGGGTGACCGAATCGCCCGCAAGGAGCAACAGGCCCAACGCGAGCTGATCCGTACTCTGCCGTCCGAGCGGCACCGCGATGAACGGCTCGTCGCCCAGGGGCGTGATGGGGTGCCGCCCGCCGCCGCTGAAGCGCACCGCCTCGGTGCGGCGCAGCGTGGCGATCAGCGGATGGTTGCGCTCCTCGACTTCGATCCAGAACTCCGCCACCAGAAGCGGCGACACGCCGACCGACGCGTTACCGACCAGGCGCTCGCCCTCCTCGTCCAGCCCGGCGCAGATCGCGCGCTGCACGCCGGCGTGGGCGGCGAGCCACTCCAGGCAGTGCTGTGCACAGGCGGCGATGTCGTCGGTCCGGAGCAGGTGCTCCATCAACGCGACCCGGACTTCCGCGCTGACGAGCGGCCCACCCTTCTCGACGAGCGAGGCAGGGCGCACGGTGATGGGACCTCCCGGACGCGGCTAGTGGGCGCGGCGTGCGCCGGCCCGCTTCCGCGAGACCGTCTCGGAGGGAAGCGTCGTGTCCTCCGGTAGCTCGGCCTGTGCCCGCTGCTGGTTCGGCGCCACCGTTCCCACCGCCTCCGAATACTTCAGATATGTGTCGATGGACGCCACCACCACACGCGCTTCGACCGTCACCAGGTCGATGCCCACCAGCGAGACGCGCAGCCACGCGTCGATCACGATGCCCTTGTCGAGAACGCGATCGAGAACGTCGATGAGACTGGAACCACCCTGGGCTCTTTCAACCGGCATCGTCTGACTCCTCGAATGTTGCGAGTGGCCTACTTCCGACGCGCCTTCGCCGCCGACCTGCTCCGGCGAGGCAGTGCTTTGCTGACGGCCCCGTTCTGGAGCTCCGCGAGCCGCGATTCGAGCAGCTGCACCTGCCGGCGAAGCTCTTCGTTCTCCCGGGCTGCGATCTGGTTCCTGCCCGGGGCGAGGTAGCTGTCGTACCGCCACCAGTCGAGTCCGATCTCCTGCGCCTTGTCCAGCGAACAGACGATCAGCCGGACCCGGATGGTGAGGAGCTCGACTTCGGCCAGGGAGACCTTGACGTCACCAGCAATGACGAGCCCTTTGTCGAGGACCCGGTCCAGCACGTCCACCAGCCCGCTCGATTTGCCGGTGCCGTGGACTTGGAGGTCGTTTCGCATGCGGAGCGCGGGACTTGTACCGTGGCCCTATGGAAAGGCGCAACGACACGCCGCCCGGACCCATCGTTCGTCGCGCAGTCAACGCGGTCGCGTGCGTATCGTGGAGACGTGGCGTTCCATCTGGGCACGAGCGGCTTCAGTTATCCGCACTGGGCGGAAATCTTCTACGCGGGGATCCCGCCGCGGCGGTGGCTCGAGCACTACGCGAAGGCGTTCTCCACCGTGGAGCTCAACAGCACGTTCTACCGGCTCCCCACGCCGGAGGTGGTGGACGGCTGGAGAGATCATACGCCGCGCGGGTTCGTGTTCGCCGTGAAGGGGAGCCGGTTCCTCACGCACATGAAGCGGCTGCTCGACCGCGGGCCGGGGATCGATCGCTTCTTCGCGGTGGTGAACCGGCTCGGGCCGAAGCTGGGGCCCGTGCTCTGGCAGCTTTCGCCGCAGATGAAGAAGGCGGATCCGCGGCGGCTCGACGACTTCCTCGCCGCGCTCCCGCGGCACACAAGACAC
Organism: Myxococcaceae bacterium; assembly: GCA_019686135.1. Lineage (GTDB taxonomy): Bacteria > Myxococcota > Myxococcia > Myxococcales > Myxococcaceae > JADGHL01. The sequence continues at coordinate 6,331 of JADGHL010000124.1, forward strand.
GTCTTCGAGTTCCGCAGCGAGGCCTGGTACGTCGACGAGGTCTTCGAGGTGCTCGACCGGCACCGCGCGGCGATCTGCGAGCACGATCTGCTCCCCAGGCCACCGCCTGTGCACACCGGCGCGTTCCGCTACGTGCGCTTCCACGGCACCACCGGCCGCTACCAGGGCCGCTATGGCAAGCGCGCGCTCAGGCCGTGGGCGCGCGACCTTCGCGCCTGGTGCGCGCGGCACGACGCGTGGGTCTACTTCAACAACGATCTGCACGGGCACGCGCTGATGGATGCGATGGACCTCTCGGAGCTCATGGGCGCGCCCGTCGATCCGTCGCTCCACCCCTCCCACGCGCCGCACGGTCCCTGACGCCCGGCCGGTCGCCCTGCGTACCGCCTGCGGGCGCCGCGTGCCCCCTTCTTTGAGCTGCCCCACATTTGAGGTCAGGCAACACCTGCACCGGGGGACCCACCGCATGCTGGCCGTGAGCTACGAAGGCCCGAACCGCGTCACGGTGACGCGCAAGCCCGACCCGGAGATCCAGCACCCGTACGACGCGATCGTCCGCGTCACCCGCACCGCGATCTGCGGATCGGATCTCCACCTGCTCCACGGGTTGATCGCCGATACCCGGGTGGGCTGCACCTTCGGCCACGAGTTCTGCGGCGTGGTGGAGGAGGTCGGCCCCGGCGTGCGGACGCTGGCGCCGGGCGATCGCGTGGTGGTGCCGTTCAACATCTCCTGTGGCGTGTGCTTCTTCTGCCAGCGCGGGCTGTACGCGAACTGCGCCAACACCAACATCTCCAGCGACCTCGCCTCCGGCGTGTACGGGTACTCGCACACCACCGGAGGCTTCGAAGGCGGCCAGGCGGAGTACGTCCGCGTCCCGTTCGCGGACGTGGGCCCGCTGAAGATCCCCGACGACATGGATGACGAGGAGGTGCTGTTTCTCTCGGACATCTTCCCCACCGGATACCAGGGCGCGGAGATGGCGGGCATCCGGGGCGGCGACACGGTGGTCGTCTTCGGCGCCGGACCGGTGGGGCTGTTCGCGATGACGTCCGCGTGGCTGCTCGGTGCGGAGCGGGTGATCGCCGTCGACCACCTCGACTACCGGCTCGAGTTCGCGCGGCGGTACGCGAAGGTGGAGACCGTCAACTTCGCGGACTCCGACGACATCGTGATGGATCTGCGCGATTGGACGGACGGCCGCGGGCCGGACTGTGTCATCGACGCCGTGGGGATGGAGGCCGAAGGATCGAAGCTGCAGCGCGTGCTGGGCCGGATGAAGCTGCAGGCCGGCGCCACCACCGCGCTGACGTGGACGATCCAGACCGTGCGCAAGGGCGGCACCGTGTCGATCGTCGGCGTGTACGGCCCGCCGTTCAACCTGCTCCCCATCGGCACCGCGATGAACAAGGGGCTGACGCTGCGGATGAACCAGTGCAACGTCCGCCGCTACATGCCCCACCTGCTGGAGCACATCCGTAAGGGCCACGTGAACGCGAAGGGGATCATCACCCACCGGCTGCCGCTCACCGAGGCGCCCAGGGCCTACGACCTGTTCGCGAAGAAGAAGGACGACTGCATCAAGTGCGTGCTCGTCCCGCACACCACGCACTGAGGGGGGACCATGGAACGGATCGGACCCGCGCATCCCGCCGAGCGGATCCCCGGCTGGGGATCGGACGCCGACGTCACGAACCGGCCCGGCATCCCGTTCCCGGACGTGCCGCACCAGCGTCCCGGCGCCCACTTCGACGAACGCGCCATTCCGCAGCAGGTCACGACGGTGGAGGTGCTCCGGCCCCCCGAGCGCGCGGGTGGCCCGACGCCGGTGTTCGGCACCGCCAACCCGCCGCGGGGCATGAGCGGACGGGTGAAGCATCTCGCCTACCGGTATCCGGATCACCTCACGCGCCGGTGGATGCTCCTCCTCCTCTCCCACCGCCTAGACGTGCTCGAGGCGAGGCTGGAACGCGCCGTGATGCCCGGCGTGGCGCTCACCGTGGCGGCCGGGTGCCTCATCCTGCTCAGGCGGATGTGGACGACCGCATGAGGCGCGCGGGGCTTCGACGTTCAGCCCCGGTGCAGGTCTATTCGCAGTAGCCCGTGGCGGTGTTGCAGGTACCGCCCAGCGGGCAGGTGTTGCCTGCGCAGCAGCCCCACGCCACGCCGCCGCAGCACAGCCCCGTCGTGGTGTTGCAGTAGCCGGTGTCCATGCAGTCGGCGGCCGAAGTACAGGAGGGGATGCAGCCGCCCTGGAAGAGATCGGAATCGAAGACGTAGATGTCGCACGAGTAGCCCGGCCGGCAGGTGGAGTGTCCTCCGGGCGTCGGGCAGGTGGCATGGCACGTGGTGCCGGAGCACATGCCGCCGGCGGTGCAGTCTCCATCCACGGAGCAGGTCTGCGAGCAGTACCCGCCCGGGTAACCCGATGCACTCGTCTTGCACAGGCCACCCAGGCAGTCCGCGCCACTCGTGCACGCGCCGCCCGTCGGCGTTCCAGTGCCGGTGGTCTGGCAAATGCCACCGCTGCAGGTCTGACCGCTGGAGCAGACCACGCACGCGCTGCCGGCGATTCCGCAGGCGCTCGAAGAGGTAGAGGTGATGCAGGTGTTCCCCTGGCAGCAGCCGGAGCAGTTCGAGGGGCCGCACGTCGGGTTCGTGGTCTGGCACTGGCCGGCGACGCAGATCTGGCCACTGGAGCAGGCGACGCACGCGTTCCCGCCCGTGCCGCATGCACTCGCGTTCGGCGAGGTGATGCAAGTGTTCCCCTGACAGCAGCCCGCGCAGTTGGAGGCGTTGCAGGTCTGCGTGGCGACGCACTCACCATCTACGCAGCTCTCGCCGCTCTTGCACGTGACGCACTGATCGCCGCCACTCCCGCAGGCCACCGCGCTCGGCGAAGTGATGCAGGTGTCGCCGGCGCAGCACCCGTTGCAGTTGCTGGAGTTGCACGCGCCGCCCGTGACCTGGCAGGTCCCATCCACGCACTGCTCGTTGCCGGTGCAGGTGTCGCACGCCGCGCCGCCGAGGCCGCACGCCGAGGCGGCGCTGCCCTCCTGGCACTCACCATTCGAATCGCAGCACCCGGCGCAGTTCGTCGAATCGCAGATCACGCCTCCGTCGGTGCCCGCATCGGTGCCGGCGTCGGTTCCTGCATCCACCCCGGCGTCGGTTCCCGCGTCCACCCCAGCGTCCGTTCCGGCGTCGGCGACGTGGTGGTCGCCGCCACCGCTGAGGTTGATGCACGTGCCGGCCTGGCAGACCTGCCCCGCGGAGCACGTGAAGCACTGCGCACCGTTCGAGCCACAGGCCTGGACCAGGATCCCGGGCTGACACTCACCGTTTTCGTCGCAGCAGCCGCCACAGTTGGTCGGACTGCACTGTTTGGACGGGCCACACGCGGAAACCAGCACTGCGAACGCGGCACCCCATCCGGCGCCGACGAGGAGATTCTTCAGAGTCATCGGAGGTTCCTTGAGCAGTCCGACACCTTCCGGACGTTCGGTACTTTCGCCCGTGGGAACCCCCGACTCAAATCGCATGTGCAAAGAACCCGGCCGCGCCCTTGCGAAAAAGGGCCATCTCTGCGCAGGCGACGGGGCCGGGCCCTGGTCCGCTTGGCCCGGACAGCTGAAGCGCGGCCTGCTACTGCACCGGGATGCAGTACCCGTTCGCGGCGCACGGATCGCCGCTCACCGGGCAGCGCGGATCAGGCATCCCGGAGTCCGGGTCGAACCCGCCGTCCAGCAGGTTGTCGCAGCAGTGGAAGAAGCTGTCGCCGCACTCGTAGCCGTTGAAGCAGTGCCCGGTGCTGGTGGCCGAGGCGTCGTCGGTGCACGCGGGGAAGCAGGAGCCTTGGAAGGGGTCCTTGGCCGGGTCGTCGATGAGGAACGCGTCGCAGACGTAGCCGGTCCGGCAGGTGCTCTGGCCGGTGCCCGCGTCGGGGCAGTCCTCGAGGCAGTGCCGCGGATCGAATCCGCACGAGGATCCGGCGGGGCAGGCCACGGTGTCGCTGCACGTCTGCGAGCAGTAGCCGCCGGCAAATCCGTCCGTCATCAGCGTGAGGCAGAGCCCGCCCGAGCAGTCGCTGCCGGTCATGCACGGATCGCCCACGCCGCCATCGCCCGTGCCCCCATCGACCCCGGCGTCCACGCCCGCATCGGTGCCGGCGTCCGCTCCGGCATCCGGCGTGACGCAAACGCCGTTGGTGCAGCTTTGGCCCGCGGCGCATGCCACGCACGCCGCCGCACCGGTGCCGCACGCATTGGGCGTATCACCCGCCTGGCAGACCCCTTCCGAATCGCAACAGCCCTGGCAGTCGGAGTCGCATTCGTCGTCGTCGCAGCCCGCGACGAAGGTGCCCATCATCAGACCGAAGACCGCGCCGAAGACCATGTATCGAGCGTTCACGTGTGTCCCTCCAGCGCGGCGGCGTAGCACCGGTCACAAGGCGCGACCCATGGGCCTGCGGACCCATCCGCGCCGGCGGACGATCCAAAGGACAAGGCCCCGTCCGATCCTCGATGGATCGGCGGGGCCCCGATGCCTGCGAACGTCTCGATCCCGACGCGGCTAGGTCAACTCCAGCGCCACCGCGGCGGCGTGCACGCTCGCGGCGATCCGCACCGCGTCGTGGACGTGCTCCTCGGTGAGCCCGCCTTCGAGCACCACCTTCTCGTGTGCCTGCATGCACCTCTCGCATCCATTGATGGCGCTCACCGCCAGGCACATCAGCTCGAAGTCGACCTTGTTGCCGGCCACCTGCGCCAGCCGCGTCATCCGCAGCCGCGCGGGCTTCTCGGAGTACGACTCCTTCCCGATCATGTGGCGGAACCGATAGTAGACGTTGTTCATCCCCATCAGCACCGCCGCCGCCTTCGCGTCTTCGATCACCTCCGGGCCCGCCTCCTGGGCGGCGTGGGCGATCGCATCGCGAAGCCTGGGGTTCCGCGCCGCGACGGCGCAGGCGAGGGCGACGCCCCAGCGCTGCGCCGTCGAGAGGCTCGGCGTGCCACTCGTGAGCACCGACTGGAGGTTGAGCTTGATATCCCGAGCCGCCTCGGGGAACTGCTCGCGCAGGGCGTCGACCTGCTGCATGGCTACGCCGCCTTCCCGAGCGTCTTCTCGCCTTTCTTCCAGTTGCAGGGGCACAGCTCATCGGTCTGCAGCGCGTCTAGCACGCGGAGCACCTCCTCCACGTTCCGGCCGACCGACAGGTCGTTGACCTGCACCCAGCGGACGATGCCTTCCGGATCCACGATGAACGTGGCGCGGAGGCACACGCCGTCCTGCTTGTGGAGGATGCCGAGCGCCTGCGAGAGCTCACGCTTGGTGTCCGCCACCATCGGGAACGGCAGCTCCTTCAGATCCGGGTGCGACTGCCGCCACGCGAGGTGCACGAAGTGCGTGTCGGTCGAGTACCCGAGCACCTCGGCGCCGCGGTCCTTGAAGTCCTTGTAGCGCCGGCCGAACTCGGCGATCTCGGTCGGGCAGATGAAGGTGAAGTCCATCGGCCAGAAGAAGTGAACCTGCCACTTCCCCTTGTGGGTGGAGTCCGAGACGGTGGTGAACTCCTTGCCCTTGGTGATCGGCCCGCCGACCACGGCCTGAAGGTTGAACGAGGGGAACTTGTCGCCAACGACGATCATGGCTGCTCCTTGTTGTGTGTGAGTGAAGCTACTGATTCCGGCTGGCGAATTAGCAACGGTCGCGCCAGCTCCGGTCTCACATAAAGCGGACGGCCGTCCCTCGCAACCACCGTCTTCGCCCACCGAACTGCCGGTGACATCACCGATATTTCGGTGCAGCGGCGCATTGATATTTCGGTGCGACGTTTCTATGGGTGTTCCATGCGCGCCCACGCTGCCCCGCCCCCGGTAGACCTCACCCGCGACCTTCGCGACCTGGTCCGCTTTGCCGCCGCCCGCGAGGCGGTGCCCGATCTGCTCCGCCGCGGACTGGACTGGCTGGCTCGCATTGCCCCCTACGACCTGGCAACCGTTTTTCTGCTCCGGGATTCGAAACTGGTCGTTCAGGTCGCGCGCGGAAAGCTGGCCACCGCCCGGGTGAAGGGCCACGCGATCTCGCTCTCAGACTTTCCCACCATCCAGGAGGCGCTCGAGTCGCGGCGCGCGCGTGCGTTCACCGAAGCGGACCACGCCCACGGCGACGGCGATCCCTTCGACGACGTGGTGGGCTTTCCGCCCGGGCACGCCTGCATGGTGGTACCGCTGTGCGCGGGCGATCAGGCGCTCGGCGTGCTCACGCTCGATCGCGCCGTCTGCGAGACCTACCCCGAACCCGTCGTGAACCTGGTGGAGGTGTACGGGCAGGTGCTGGCGCTGGCGCTCCAGAAGGCCAAAGAGACCGAGACCCTGGAGCGGCTGCACGAGCAGGATCACGCGCACGTCAAGCTGCTCGAGTCCGAGCTGGGCGGCGAGGCCGCGGTGCTGGAGACCTCGCGCGCGCCGGCGGTGCGCGCGATGGCGCGGCGCGCGAAGCAGGTGGCGCAGACGCAGACGCCAGTGTTGCTGCTCGGGGAGACGGGCACCGGGAAGGAGCGCCTGGCCCGGGCGATCCACGCCTGGAGCCCGCGCGCGGACCATCCCTTCGTGGCGATCAACTGCGCGTCGATCCCCGCGGGCCTTTTGGAGAGCGAGCTGTTCGGCCACGTCCGCGGCGCGTACACGGGCGCCAACCGCGATCGCCCGGGCCGCTTCCAGATGGCGAACGGCGGGACGCTTCTGCTCGACGAGGTCGGCGAGCTGCCGCTGGAGCTGCAGGCCAAGCTTCTGCGCGCGCTGCAGGAAGGGAGCTTCGAGCCGGTGGGGTCGGACCGGTCGGTGAAGGTGGACGTGCGGATCATCGCCGCCACCCACGTGGATCTGGAGAAGGCGATCCGCGAGCGGAGGTTCCGCGAGGATCTCTTCTACCGCCTCAACGTCTTCCCGCTCCGCGTTCCGCCACTGCGCGAGCGCCTCGAGGATCTGCCGCTTCTGTGCGAGGTGCTGCTGCACGAACAGGCCCGCCGCACCGGGCGTTCGGGGATGCGGGTCTCGCGCGACGGGCTGGCCAAGCTGCGCCGCCACATGTGGCCGGGGAACATCCGCGAGCTCGCCAACGTGCTCGAGCGCGCCACGATCATCGCGCCCGATCGCGTGCTGGGCCCGGACGTGCTGGATCTCCCCGAGCGCGACGACGGCACCCCGCGCGAGGTGGTGCCCCCGTCGGCGTCCGCGCTGAAGCGCGTGAAGACGCTGGACGAGGTGCAGCGCGACTACATCCGCGACGTGCTCGCGCTGACGCACGGGCGCATCTACGGAAAGGGCGGGGCGGCGCAGCTTCTGGGGATGAAGCCGTCCACCCTGCAGAGCCGCATGGCGAAGCTGGGGATCGAACGCCCGCGGGCCTGAGCTACTTCTGTCCCGAAGCGGCCGCCACCACCAGCTCCTCCAGCCGCTTTAGCGCCAGCTCGAGGACCTCCATCGGCGGGCCGAAGGAGAAGCGGGTGTACGCGGCGAAGCGCGAACCGGCGCGCCGGGAGCGCCGCTTGCCCGGGTTGATGTCGAAGAACTCGCCGGGGACGGTGATGACCTTTTTGTCCAGCGCGGCGCGGAACAGGCCCATCCCGTCGTTCAAGGGCGGGGGCAGGTTGGAGAGGTTGCCCCAGACATAGAAGGTGCCCTCGGGCGCGCGATCGGTCCGGACCCCCAGGCGCTCGAGGCCCAGCAGCAGGCGATCGCGCTTCTTCCGGAACGCGGCGTGCGTCGCCTGGGTCTCGGCGATCACGTGGTCATCCTCCAGGAGCCGGATCGCCGCGCGCTGCAGCGGTCGCGAACCGCCCCCGTCGAGGAACGAGCCGGCGCTGGACACCGCGTTGATGACCGCCTTCGGTCCCACCGTCCAGGTCACCCGCCAGCCCGGGTAGCGCCAGTTCTTGGTCAGCCCGTCGAAGAGGACGACCGGATCCTTGTCCACTTCCTCCACGTAGCGCGCGGCGCTCTCGATCGGCAGCTGCCCCGGCGGCCGCGTCCACACGTAGTGCGAATAGAACTCGTCGATGATGAGCGTGCATTCCAAAGCGCGCGCCAACTCCACCCAGCGCGCCAGCTCCTCGCCCTGCAGGTGCCGGCCGGTCGGGTTGCACGGGTTGGAGAACAAAAGCGCCGACAGCCCGCGCCCGAGGATCTCCCGCCGCAGGTCGTCCGCGCTGAACGCGTAGCCGCGGTCGCCTTCGAGCAGGATCGGGATCGCCGTGAACGCCTTGAACACGTCGAGCAGCTCTTCGTAGGCGGTGTAGTCCGGCAGAAAGTGCCCGAGGTTCACGTGGCCCAGCGACGCTGCCGCACGGGTGAGCGCGGCGCGCCCGCCTCCGGAGACCGACACGTTTTCGGCGGAGTACTGCGAAGGCATCCCGCGGCGGTAGAGCCGGTTGTAGTGCGAGGCGATCGCCTCCCGCAGCTCCCACAGGCCGGCGACCGGCGCGTACTCCTGATCGTCCACCTGCACGGAGACGTTGTGGACCCGCTCCGGAGAGCCCGGCAAAGGTCCGGTCTCCGGCTGGCCCTGGCCGAGGTTGCACCAGTCGGGGTCGCCGGCGCGGTAGCCACGCAGGCCGGCTTCGGCGGTGACGTAGATGACCCCGGTCCGCGGCACGCGGCGGAAGGCGGGGAT
>JADGHL010000125.1 GCA_019686135.1 Myxococcaceae bacterium
CGGTTCGCGAAGCCGTGCGCCGGTCCATGCAGACGCACGGCAAGCTGAACACCGCCACGCTCGGCCTCCGCAAATCCATCTGGGCCGTGCGCTCGCTGCGCGATCGCGGGATCTCGAGGACGCTGATCTCCCTCAAGCGCGAGTTGGCCTCATCCGACGAGAAGGCAACGTCGTGGTGGGAGCAGTGGCCCTACAGGTGGATCGACCAATGCGCGGAGGCCCCCCGGCCGCGCCCCCTCCGGCGCACGCCGCCGGACCCCGCTCACCTGGAGATCAACTGGGTGATCCCCGGCTTCTCCCGCGGCAGCGGTGGGCACATGACCATCTTCCGGATGGTCAGCTACCTCGAGCGCTTCGGGCACAAACAGCGCGTGTACATCCAGGACCCGGCGGCGTCCGGTCTGCCGAGCCAGCCCGTTCACCTCCAGGCGCTGGTGCAGGACTGGTTCCTGCCGATCCAGAGCCCGGTGCTTCCGCTCGACGGAGAGATGGAACCTGCGGACATTGCGATGGCGACGGGGTGGACCACGGCCTATTCGGTTCGTCAAACGCAGTGCGCGCCCGTGAAGGTGTACTTCATCCAGGACTACGAATCGTCCTTCTATCCCGCGGGCTCCGAGTCACAGTTCGCTGAGAACACGTACCACTTCGGCTTCTATGCGATCACCGCGGGCCGTTGGCTCGAGCGGCTGATGCGCGACCAGTACAAGATGGTAACGCGTTCTTTCCCGCTCGCCGTCGAGCACCGCGACTTCTGGCCGCAGGCTGAGAAACGGAGCAGTTCCCCGAAGGTCGTCGCCTACATCCGGCCGGCCACGCCCCGCCGCGCGTACGAGCTGGTGGCGCTGGCCCTGCGCCGGATTCACCAGGCCGTGCCGGACGTCGAGATCCACGTGCTCGGCGCGGAGCTCGGCCCCTCTGCGCTGCCCGTCCCGTTCGTCTCCCACGGGATCATCGGGACGAGCGAGATGCGCAGACTCTTCTCCGCCTGCGACGTGGGGATCTGCGTCTCGATGACGAACTACAGCCTTCTGCCCCAGGAGATGGCGGCGTGTGGCTGCGCGGTCGTCGACCTCGACGGAGACAACAACCGCACCGTGTATCCACCCGGCGCGATCGCTCTGGCGGAGCCGACCCCGGAAGGGCTGGCCGGCGAGGTTATCCGCCTCCTCAAGGATCCGGTGGCGCTGCACCAGCAGAAGAGCGCCGGGCTGGACTACGTCCGAACCTTGAGCTGGGAGAAGTCAGCGCGGCTCGTAGAAGCAGCGCTGCGCGAGTTTGCGCTCGGCGCCCAGGACGAAGATTCCCCACGTGTCGCCCGGGAGGCGGCCGGCACAAGGCAGCATTGAGTGCGAGTCGCTCTGGCCAACCATCACCTCGATGAGCTCGCCGGGTCGGAGCTGTACACGGCCGAACTCGCCCGGAGCCTGACGCGCAGCGGGCACAGGACAGGTGTTTTCACGTTCGTGCCCGGGAGGCTCGCACATCAGTTGGCAGCCGAGGGCATCCCCATCTTCCACCCCGGCCTTGCGCGGGAGCTGGAAGCGTTCGATCCCGAGATCCTGCACGTTCATCACGCGCCGTGCCTGTACTTTCTCGGTGGCCTCGAGCTGCGCGCGGCGGTGGTCTACTCCTCCCTGGGCTGGGTGCCGGCCCTGGAGGCTCCTCCTCTGATCTGGCCGGGCGTCGGTCGCGTGCTGGCCGTTTCCGAGGAGGTCCGGGACGCCAACGCGGACTCCGCATTCGGAAAGGCATTCGACGTCCGGATCTTCCGGAACTGGTTCGATGACGAGGGGATGGAGCGCCGTGCGCCGGTGACCCGGCCCGGCGCTTTGCGCCGCTGGGCGGTCGTCTCCAATCACCTCTCCCCCACCATCGCTCAGCAGTTGCAAGCGCTGGAGGAAAAGGTCCCGGGATTCTCCTGGGTGCATTTGGGCGCGCCCCACAACTCCGTGCCGATCACCCCGGAGATCCTCGGCAGCTTCGACGGCGTCATCACCATCGGACGCACGGCGCTGCTCGCGGGCGCGCTCGGCAAACCCTGCCTGCTCTACGACGTCCACGGCTCTGACGGTCTGCTCACTCTGGAGCGGGTGCCCGAACTGGCGACCCGGAACTTCTCCGGCCGGCTGTCGCGGCGTTGGCCCGACCTCGAGCAACTGATGTCGCTCCTCTTCGAAGAGGCCGCCGCGGTCGATCTCGAAGCGGTCCAGGACCTGATGTGGCGTGACTACTCGTTGTCACGACGCCGCGCGGACCTCGAAGCGCTCTACGCAGACCTTCAAAAAGAAGGGATCCGCCTGGACGCTGCGTCGCGCAGGTCCTACGGCCGCGCCGGGGTCGCACACTCGGACGCGCTCGCCGTCATCAGCCGCTCACGCGATCGGGAGTCCGCCGAAGCCCGGCGCCAGGCGGAAGAGAGTCTGAAGCGAGTGAACCAGCTCACCCGGGAGCTGACGGAGCTGCAGGACCGCTACAATGAGATCGTCTCGTCGCTCGCATGGCGGGCGATCGAACAGCTCCGTGCGCTGAAGGATAGGAGCCTGCCTCACCAGTCCGCACGACGGCGGCTCTACGAATGGACGCTGAACCAGCTCAAGAGCGGGCTTGGGTGAGCCCCTCCCGCGACGTATGAAGGCCGGCACTGTGGCGAGCACCTCGGACGCAATCATCCTTCGTGGCGTCACCAAGCGCTTCCGCAAGAGGACGATCCGCAGGGAGTACAGCACCCTCAAGTCGGAGCTGGTAAACTTCCTTCTACGGCGCAAGCAGCGCGAGGTGCCCACGCACTACCTCGATGTGCTCAAGGGCATCGACCTGACGATTCCGCGCGGAAAGACCGTCGGCATCATCGGTCGCAACGGCTCGGGCAAGAGCACGCTCCTCAAGCTCATCAACGGCATCTACCCGCCGACCTCCGGCACGATCGAAGTGAACGGGCGGATCAGCGCGCTGCTCGAGCTCGGCGCAGGCTTCCACCCCGACTTCTCGGGCCGGGAGAACATCACCATCAACGGGATCATCCTCGGGATGACCCGGGCGCAGATCCGGGAACGCACCGACGAGATCATCGCCTTCTCGGAGCTGGGCGACTTCATCGACGAGCCGGTCCGCACCTACTCGAGCGGGATGTACATGCGGCTCGCCTTCGCGGTCGCCACCCACGTCGATCCCGACATCCTGGTCATCGACGAGATCCTCGCCGTGGGCGACGAGCACTTCTCCAAGAAGAGCCTCGCCAAGATGAACGAGTTCAAGAAGTCGGGGCGCACCATCGTCCTCGTCACGCACGCGCTCGGAACCGTGGAGAGCTGGTGCGATCTCGCGGTCTGGCTGGACGGCGGCCGCGTCCGCGACATGGGCGATCCGCGCAAGGTCGTCGAGCACTACCACCGGGTCATCACCGAAGAGGACGCCGCCCGCGCCGCCGAGGGCGCTCCGTCTCTGCCGCCGGCCCAGCCGCGCTCGGGTCCTCCCGCCATCCCCGGCCGTCGGTCCGGTACCTTCCGCGCCGAGCTCCACTCGGTGACGCTGACGCGCAAGGACGGGCACGCCGCCAGCACCTTCACGCCCGAGGACGGGCTGCGGATCACCCTCGGCTTCGAGACCTTCGCCGACTCCCTCGGCCCGGCGATCTTCCACGCGGTGATCCGCCGCCTCGACGGCACCGAGCTGTGGCGTTCCGAGGTGGACTCGGTGACCGCGCTCCCCAGGCGCGGCGAGCTCCACGTCACGATCGAGTCGCTGCCGATCACCGACGGACAGTACGCCGTCGAGGTCGGCATGAAGAGCCACGACGGCGAGGTCTTCGACCTCCAGAATGGGCTGACGACCTTCACCGTCGCCGGCGGCCCGGGCGGAAGCCACGGCCTCATCCGCATGCCGTTCCGCTGGAGCACCTCCGGCGCCCCGGGAGAGCTGGCGCAGCTCGACAACGTCGTTCCCTTCCGCCGCTGACCGCGCCTTCGGGTGCGCGCATGGACCCGCCGGACGGCCTTTGGCTATACCCGACGGCGCCATGGCTCACCGACTGGTCTCTGCGATCTGCATCCCGGCGCTCATCGCCGCCTGCACCTCCACGCCGCCCAATCCGCCGCCCCTGGCGGACGACGCCGGCCATCCTTCGGGCCAGTCCGACGCGGGCGCCAACGATGGCGACGCGGGGCACGAACCGGTCGACGCCGGCACGCTGGACAACGACGGCGGCACTCCCGCGACGGACGGCGGCGCCGTTACCGACGCCGGCACGCCGGCACAGGTCCACTTCATCGCCATCGGCGACACGGGCAAGGGCAACGCGAATCAGCAGAAGGTCGCCGACGCGATGGCGGCCTGGTGCCAGGTGAAGACCTGCGACTTCGTGGTGATGCTCGGCGACAACATCTACCCCTCCGGCGTGAGCAGCCCGGACGATCCGCAGTTCCAGACGAAGTTCGAGGACGTCTATCAGGCCCTGAACATCCCGTTCTGGGTCGTGCTGGGCAATCACGACTACGGCGCCAACGGCCTGGGCCTCGACTTCGCGAAGGGCCAGCACGAGGTCGACTACACGCAGCTGTCCTTCAAGTGGACGATGCCGGCGAAATACTACCGGCACACCGAGGGGCCGGCGGAGTTCTTCGCGCTCGACACCAACATGGCGCTCTTCTCGTTCGCGTCGCAGCAGAAGCAGGACGTCTCGAAGTGGATCGCCGACTCCACCGCGCCGTGGAAGATCGCCGTGGGCCACCACCCGTATCTCTCCAACGGCCCACACGGAAACGCGGGCGACTACGACGGCATCCCCATCCCGCCCGCGGACGGCTCGGCGGTGAAGTCGTTCTCGGAGGACGTGTGGTGCGGGAAGGTCGACCTCTACCTCTCCGGGCACGATCACACCCGCCAGTGGCTCACCGGCACCTGCAACGGGACGCAGCTCATCGTCTCGGGCACCGGCGCCGAAGGCACCGAGCTGAAGGGCAAGAACCCGGTCTACTTCCAGACGGTGAACGTGGGCTTCGTCTACATCAGCATCGAGGGCAACGCGCTCACCGCGGACTTCGTCGACGCGGACGGTAACGTCGAGTTCACCCGCACCTTCACGAAGTGAGGGCCGCGCCTCAGCAGCCCAGGCTGTAGGTGACCTCGATCACGCTCCCCGCCGCGGGGGTGTCCTTCTCGTCGAAGACGACCGAGTTGGTGGCCGCGTCGTACTGCCAGCCGCTGGTCTGATCCACTCCGTTCACCGACACGGTGGGCGTGCCCACGGGCACCTCGGTGAGCTTGAACCGCCGCTTAAGCCCGAAGGTGTTGCCGCCGATGTTCTGCAGCGCCTTCTGCCAGTCGCTGGTGCAGATGCTCTCCACCACCCCGCCGGTCGCGTTCGCCAGCGCGATGTAGCGCAGCCCGCTGCTGGAGGCAGTGGGACAGGTGGCCAGGTTCGCCGGCCCGACGATCGCGGAGATCGACAGCTGGGTGGGATCCGTCTTCAGCGACTTGAAGAAGGTCTCGTAGAAGGACACCGGCTGCGTGGAGTAGTCGTCCTCGTCCGAGAGGAAGACGACCGCCAGCTTCGCGTCCGCGCGGAGGAACCCGAGGTTGCCGTCGTTGGGCTCACTGGTCCCGGGCGCGTCCGCGTTGTTGATGAGCGGCGGGGAGAGCGCGCGGTAGGCGGCTTCGAGGCCCTGCTCGTTCCAGTGGCACCAGCCGACGTTCACGTTGTTCGCGAACACCTGCGCGGCGTTGGGGGTGTTGGGCCGGATGATCCGCGGCGAGCTCCCGTTCACCGGGAACAGCCGCCCGGCCTCGCCGCCCTCCGCTCCGCCGGGGCAGACCGACCACCCGCCCGGCGACGGGTCGATCCCGGTGGTGGTGACGCCGATCTGGTAGTCGACGGCCTGCGCCTGCGCCGCGCTCAAGAACGCCTGGAAGTTCTGCCCGAGGTTGGCCTGCTCCTCCATCATCGACCCGGAGTTGTCGATGACGAACAGCACATCGACTTTCGACTGCGAGTCCTGCACGAAGACGTCGGTCCGGGTCGGCTGGGTCAGCCCGAGCCCGAACAGCCCGGCGGTGTACTCGAGCCCGTCCGCCACCACCCTGAGCGCCGCCACGTCATCCCCGTCGTTCGACGGCGCGTAGGTCAGGTCGAAGGAAAGCTGCCCGCCCGCGGCCAGCGTGTAAGGCAGCGCCGGCACCGCGCCCAGGGTGATGTCGGTGGTCGTCGGCGTATCCAGCCGCACCGAGCTCAGCGTCACCGGCGCGGTGCAGGTGTTGTACGCGATCACCGTCCGGGTCTTCGGCCCGCACGAGAGCTTGGTCATGCCGTAGTCCACGTTGGTCGGCTGAAGCGCGAAGCAGCCCTTCACCCCGGTCCCCTGGATCGGGATGGTCGGGTGATTGTTCGTCGGGTGGTTCACCCAGCCCTCCGCCATCCCGGAGTACGAGGCCTCGGCCATCGGCTTGAACGTGACCTTGAGCGTGGCCACCTCCCCGGGCTCGATCAGCGTGGAGTTGATCGGCGTGGCGGTGAACGCGGCGTCGCTCCCGCTCGCGAGCTGCAGCCCACCCACGAAGCAGGTGTCGATCCCGGCGTTCAGCAGCGACACGCCCAGCGTCACCTCGCTGCCCACGGGCACCGCGCCGAAGTCCAGCGACCCGGGCACCGTCTGCCACACGCACGGCGCGAACGTCTTCGACGCGCCGGTCAGGTGCACTTGGTCGGTCGACTGCGCGTTCTTCTCCTGCGCCTTGAAGGTGATCGCCCCGCTGCTGTTCGGGGCGCCCGGCTTCGGCGTGTAAGTGACCTTCACCGACGAGACGGTCCCCGGCGGGATGACGCTCACCGGGCTCATCTGCGCGAGCGAGAAGTAGCCGCCCACGTCGGTGCTGACGTTCGCCTCGAGCAGCGTCACCTCGTAGCTGCAGCGGTTGAACACGTCGACGCGTCGGGTGGCGCTCATCCCTTCGGGGACGGTGCCGAAGTCGACCTCCTTCGGGAGGTAACTGACGCAGGAGACGCCGCCCTCCGCGTTGATCCCCAGGGTCACGCCGTTGGGCGCGTTCTGCGCCACCGCGTCGATGTGCAGCATCGCCGAGGTGACCACGCCGGGGGTCTTCGGCGCGAAGGAGACAGTCAGCGTGGACGCCTCGCCCTGCCCCAGCACCTTCGGGGTCACGTCGACGGAGAACTGCCCGGCGGGGTCGTTGATCAGCGTGGCGCCGTTCACGCTCACCGGTTCCGTGCCGAGGTTGGTGATGGTGACGGTCTGCGTGGCGGTGGCGCCCAGCGACACGCGGCCGAAGTTCAGCCGCGTGGGAGACACGTCCAGCTTGTCGGCGATCCCCTCGCCCTGCAGCTCCACCACCTGCGTCTCGCAGCCCGAGCACACGGTGAAGGTCGCGCGCGCCATGCTCAACGCGAGCTTGATCGGCTTGAAGGCGATCGCCACCGCCCGCTGCTCGCCCGGCGCCAGCAGAAGGTCCCGGTCCGCCTGCGCCGAGCTGAACTGGTCCACCTCTCCGGAGAGGAAGAACCGCACGGTCGTCTCCACCCCGGTCGGGTTGCGGACGTAGATCTGCTGTACCTTCGACGTCTCAATCTCCACCTGCCCGAAGTCGACCACCCGGGTCAGCACCTCGGCATAGGCCTTCACCCCCTTTCCGGCGACGGGGACCTGGAGGGGATCGGGCATTTCGTCGGTGGTGATGGTGAGTACACCCTGCACGTCACCTTCGACCTGCGGCGCAAACCGCACCGGCACCGCCCTCGTCTCGCCCGCCTCCAGCATCACCGGCTCGAAGTCGCACGAGACGTTTGGGACGTTGATCGTCACGGACATCACCCGGAACGGCACCCGCCCCTGGTTGGTGAGCTGGAGCTCGACCACCTTCTCGCTGCCCAGCGCCACCGCGCCGAAGATGATGGCGTCGGGGGAGGCAGCGAACGCGCCCAGTCCCCGCCTGGGTCCGCCGTCGTGGCACGCGGCCAGGGTCACAATCGCCGCGACCATCCCCACCATCCCCGACAGCCGAAGCTTCGACTGCATACGCCGCCCTCCAGACGCCCACCCGCGATCCTCGCGGGCCCCGTCCGATGCCCTCCGGGACACCGGCGCACGCCGCCGCTGCAACCGAAGTGCCTGCGCCGGGAAATGGGTTTCCGTCCGCCGCGCACGCTTCAAGCGCGCATGGGGAAAGCGGATCCACAGCCTGCGTTCGCCGCAGACATTCGCTGAGGCGGCGCCCGCCTGAAAAAACTCCTGCGCTCTCCGCCCGGCCTACGGAAATTCCGGTCCCACGGCCGCCGAGCCGCTCTCCGGCGCGCCGTCCCTCTCGGACGAATCCGCCCGAAACCGCGAGCACGCCCGGGCGTCTTTGCGTGTTGAACCCGGCGCGCCCCGGGCGCAATGAAGGGCCAGCAGGCGGCCGGGCGAAATCCCGTGCCGCTGAACACCCTTGCAGTGTAGAAGCTCCCCCGCCATGTCCGAACCGAATTTCATCTCCATCCGCGGCGCCCGCGAACACAACCTCAAGAACGTCTCGATCGACATCCCCAAGAAGAAGCTGGTGGTGTTCACCGGCGTCTCGGGGTCTGGGAAGAGCTCGCTGGCGTTCGACACGCTCTACGCCGAAGGCCAGCGGCGCTACGTCGAGTCGCTCTCCGCCTACGCCCGGCAGTTCCTCGGGCAGATGGAGAAGCCGAAGTACGACACCATCCGCGGGCTCTCGCCGACCATCTCCATCGAACAGAAGGCGGCGTCGAACAACCCGCGCTCCACCGTGGGCACGGTGACCGAGGTGCACGACTACCTGCGCGTGCTCTACGCGAGCATCGGCGTGCAGCACTGCCCCAGGTGCGACCGCAAGGTGGGCAAGCAGTCGGCGCAGCAGATCGTCGACGAGATCATGAAGCAGCCGGCCGGGACGAAGCTGATGCTGCTGGCGCCGCTAGTCCAGAACAAGAAGGGCGAACACAAGGAGCTGATGGCGGACGCGCTCAAGCGCGGCTTTACCCGCGCCCGCGTCGACGGGAAGCTCAAGTCGCTCGAAGAGAAGATCGACCTCGACAAGAAGTCGAAGCACGACATCGAGCTCGTCGTCGACCGCCTCGTCCTCAAGCCGGATCTGCGCGCGCGTCTGACCGACTCGGTGGAGACCGCGCTCCGCGAGGGCAAGGGCGTGCTGATCGTCACCGACGAGACGGGCTCGAAGGCCTCCGAGCGCCAGATGTCCGAGCTCAACGCGTGCCTGCACTGCGGGCTCTCGTTCGGCGACCTCGCCCCGTCGTCGTTCTCCTTCAACAACCCGCTCGGCATGTGCCAGGACTGCAACGGTCTGGGCACGCGGCCGGAGATGGATCCGGACCTCATCGTCCCCGACGGCAGCCGCACCATCCGCGAGGGCGCGGTGGAACCATGGGCCACGGGGATGGCGCGCGGAGAGGGCTGGACGGCGGACTTCGTCGAGCAGCTGGCCAAAGCGTTCAAAATCGACCTCGACACGCCGTGGGACCAGCTCTCCAGGCGCGAGCGCGACATCGTGATGTACGGCTCCAACGGCAAGGAGTTCACCATCCGCTGGGGCGAGGGCGGCCGCTACCGGATGGAGTGGGAGGGGCTGGTCTCCAAGCTGATGCGGAGCTTCAAGACGACGCAGTCGGAGTCGATGCGGCGCTACTACATGAAATTCTTCTCCGACAAGCCGTGCCCCACCTGCAAGGGCGAGCGGCTCCGTCCGGAGAGCCGCGCGGTGAAGGTGCACGGCAAGACGATCATCGAGCTGTCGCGGATGACGATCGGCGACGCGCTGGAGTTCCTGAGGACGATGCCGCTGACGCCGACGGAGGAGCAGATCGCCGGCGAGCTGTTGCGCGAGATCCGCTCGCGGCTCGGCTTCCTCTACGACGTCGGACTCTCGTACCTGACGCTGGATCGCACCGCGTCCACGCTCTCCGGCGGCGAATCGCAGCGGATCCGGCTGGCCTCGCAGATGGGCTCTGAGCTCACCGGGGTGATCTACATCCTCGACGAGCCGTCGATCGGCCTGCACCAGCGCGACAACGGCAAGCTCCTTGCCACGCTCAAGAAGCTGCGCGATCTCGGCAACTCGGTGATCGTCGTGGAGCACGACGAGGAGACGATGGAGGAGGCGGATCACATCGTCGACTTCGGGCCCGGCGCGGGTGAGCTCGGCGGGACGGTGGTCGCCCAGGGCACGCCGGAAGAGGTGATGGCGGACGAACGATCGCTCACCGGCGGCTATCTCGCCGGGCGCCTGGAGATCGAGGTGCCGAAGCGGCGGCGCCCGCGCGGCAAGCAGAAGATCTCGATCATCGGAGCGAAGGAGAACAACCTCAAGAACATCGACGTGGACGTGCCGCTGGGCCTGTTCGTGGCGGTCACCGGCGTCTCGGGCGCGGGCAAGTCCACGCTGGTCAACGAGATCCTCTACCCGGCGCTGGCGCGCGAGCTGTACGGCACGCGCGAGGTCCCCGGCCGGCACCACTCGATCAAGGGGCTCGAGCACCTGGACAAGGTGGTGGACATCGACCAGCGGCCCATCGGACGCACGCCGCGGTCCAACCCGGCGACCTACACGAAGGTGTTCGACGCGATCCGCGAGGTGTTCGCGATGACGCCGGAGGCGCGCGCGTTCGGCTACACGCCGGGGCGCTTCAGCTTCAACGTCAAGGGCGGCCGCTGCGAGGCGTGCGAAGGCGACGGCGTGAAGTTGGTGGAGATGCACTTCCTCGCCGACGTCTACGTCCCCTGCGAGGTGTGCCACGGCAAGCGCTTCAACGACGCCACCCTGCGCGTCCGCTACAAGGGCAAGAACATCGCCGAGGTCCTGGAGATGAGCGTGCGCGAGGCGATCGCCCACTTCCAGAACCACAAGGACATCCTGCGCATCCTGCAGACGCTGGACGACGTCGGGCTCGGCTACGTCCGGCTCGGGCAGTCCTCGCCCACGCTGTCCGGCGGCGAGGCCCAGCGCATCAAGCTCTCGCGCGAGCTGTGCAAGATCGCCACCGGCCGCACGCTCTACATCCTCGACGAGCCGACCACCGGGCTGCACTTCGAGGACATCCGCAAGCTGCTCATCGTCCTCAACCGCCTGGTGGATGCGGGGAACACGGTGCTGGTCATCGAGCACAACCTCGACGTGATCAAATCCGCGGACTGGATCATCGACCTCGGCCCCGAGGGCGGTGCGGGCGGCGGGCGGATCCTCGCGGAGGGCACGCCGGAGGAGGTGGCGCAGGTCCCCGGGAGCCACACCGGCCGCTACCTCAAGCACGTGCTGGAGCAGCGGCGGAGGGCCCGGATCGGCCAGCGCGTGGAGCCGGTGCCGCCGCCTCCGGAGGAGCGGTCGGTGGGCATGGCGGCGTCGCCCTGACGGACCGCCGCCCGGCGAGCCCGGCCGGACAGCATGTAGGCCAGCCTCGCAGGCAACAGGCCGGGCGCCCGCGCGCGAACCACCCTTGACGAGGGACCCGATCGCGGAGGGACAATAAGGCCGTCATGATCGCCCTTGCTCATGCCGGCCCTCTCGCGATTGCCCAGAACCCTTTCACCGTCGCGCTGAGCGCAGCGGTGATCGGCGCGCTGGCGGCACTCGCAGGCCTTCTGGGCGGCTGGCTGGTGAGACCCGAGCGTGCGCCGGTTCCCGTTCCGGTGCGCACGCACGCTGATCGGAAGCGGTAGCCGAATCGCTTCCTCAGGGAATCGTCCGCGGGGTGAAGCCGAGCCCGGCCTCGATCTCCTCCGCGGACAGCTCGCGGAACGCGCCCTCCGGCACATCCAGCACCACGCCCCCCACCGCCTCACGGTGCAGCTGCACCACCGGTAGCTTCACCGCGGAGAGCATCCGCTTGACCTGGTGGTTCCGGCCCTCGGTGATGGTCAGCTCGACGCGGCAGTCCGCGCGGATCTCCGCCCTCGCCGGGCGCGCGAGACCATCCTGAAGCATCACGCCGCGCCGAAGCGGGTCGAGCTTCTCGTCCGTCGGCGTCCCCTGGACCTGCGCTACGTAGCGCTTCGGCAGGTGCCGTTCGGGCAGGGTGGCGTGCGCCACCAGCTTCTCGTCGTTGGTGAACAGCAACAGCCCGGTGGTGTCGCGATCGAGCCGGCCGATCGCATGCCACCCATAGCGTGCGAGCTCCGGTGGCAGGACGCGCCCCAGCGCCTCGAAGACGGTGCCGATGCCCTCCGGATCGCTGCCCGCGGTGACGATCCCCGCCGGCTTGTGGAACATGAGGCAGCGCGTGGTCGCGGCGATGGAGACGACCTTGCCGTCCACCCTCACCTCGTCGCCCGGGCGCACCAGGGAGATCGGCGCGGTCACCGTCCGCCCGGCCACCTGCACGCGGCCCGCCTGCACTGCCGCCTCCGCGTCCCTGAGCGGTATCACGCCCGCGCGGGCCAGTGCACGGGAGATCCAGTCGAACGTCGTCTCTCCGGGGCGCCCGCCCTGACGCGCAGCCTCGAGCCACTTCGGGGCGTGCTTGCGCTTCCGCGGCATTCCTGTGCTGCTCTACCTCGTCGACCGTCGGGCCGGGAGCGCGCCGTCCGGCTCCCCCTTCGGCGAAAGGCGCGCCGCAGATGTCACAGCTTCGCGTCCGCCGTCGCCCCGGAGCGCATCCAGCGCTGGATGGGCTTGTTCATGATCCAAATGCCAAGGCCCGCGGCGAGCCCGAGGATGGTCAGCATCAGGAAGAACGCCGGCTTGCCGCCGGGCATGCGCGAGTAGAACGACCCGATGAAGCCGGACAGGTAGTTCCCGAAGAAGCTCGAGAAGAACCACATCCCCATCATCATCGAGACGATCCGCGGCGGAGCGACCTTGGTCACGAGCGACAGACCGATGGGCGACAGGTAGAGCTCACCGATGGTGAGCATGAACGTGCAGAACAGCGGCCAAAAGAGGCTGCCCTTGTTGCTCCCCAGAAGGAGCGCGCCCACCACCATCACGACGAAGGAGAGGCCGAGGATGCTGCAGCCGATCGCCATCTTCGCCACCGAGGACGGCTCCTTCCCCGACTTCGCCTGCCAACCCCAGAAGAGCGCCAGAAGCGGCGTGAAGAGGAAGATCATCATCGGGTTGAAGGCCTGGAACCAGGTGTTGGGGATGGTCCAGCCGAAGATGGTGGGCCAGTTGGTCTGATCGGTGGCCCACAGCTGCATCGTGTTGCCCTGCTGTTCGTAGACCGCCCAGAACACGATGTTGAGCGCGCAGAGGATGACCAGCGCCAGCACCCGCTTCTTCTCCTCCGGGGTGAGCGGCTGCTTCTCCACGTTGGCCGACTCCTTGCGCTTCATCACGTTGTCCTTGGCGAGGACCGGCTGGCCGATGAGGTAGATGACGAGCCCCAGGCACATGCCCACGCCGGCGGCGCCGAAGCCCCAGTGCCAGCCGAAGCTTTCGCTCTGGCCGAGGGTGCCGCAGACCAGCGGCGCGAGGAACGCGCCCAGGTTGATGCCCATGTAGAAGATGCCGAAGGCGCGATCGCGGCGGCTGTCCCCGGGGGCATACAGCCCGCCCACCTGGGTGGAGATGTTCGGCTTGAAGCAGCCGTTGCCGAGGATCAGGAAGAACAGGGCGACGAAGAACAGCGACTCCACCGCCATCAGGAAGTGGCCGATGGCCATCAGCACGCCGCCCAGCACCACCGTCTTGCGCTGCCCGAGGAGCTGGTCGGCGAGGATGCCGCCGAAGAACGGCGTGAAGTACACGAGGCCCGTGTACAGCCCGTAGATCTGCGAGGAGAGCGGCTGCACCGCCAGCGGACCGAACACCGCCTCGAGCGCGCCCTTGATGACCGTGTACCCCACGACGCCCTGGTAGTGGCCGTCGATGAAGAGGTATTTGGTCATGTACAGCACGAGCAGCGCGCGCATACCGTAGTACGAGAACCGCTCCCACATCTCGGTGAAGAAGAGGACGTACAGGCCGACCGGGTGGCCCAGGAACGTCTTCGTGGACGGCAGTTCGTGCGCGGGGGCGGCAACTTCAGCGGCAACAGCCTGGCTCATTCTCGATAGCTCCCGGAGGCGTCAAAGGCGAGGGATACAACCACGCCCGAGGTGGGGGCGCCAACCCGCAAGTCGCATGGGACCCCGGCCGTTGAATCGTGCTCGGCCGGCGGGCAGATCCACAGTCGGCGGGGGTTTCCATGAAATGGCTCATTCCGGTTCTGCTCCTGACGGGCGTCGCCTGGGGGAAGACATGGGTGGTCGCCACGGGCCAGTGCGGATCGGACGCCAGCGCGCGGCATGTCGCGGCGTTGATCGCGCGCGGCGCTTCAGGGGCGGATCAGGTCAGGAGGTTATCGGCCAGGCGGAGCTGATGGATCGCCTGAGCGGCGCGCCGCGGGTCTCGCTCGCAGTAGAGCTGATCCGGATTCTGCCCTGAACCCAACGGACACCCCCGGCAGGCGGATCGCTATGGCCAGATCTGCTTGACCAATCCGGGGGAACCCGCGCCGGCCTGGGACGTACCGCCCGCGCCGCCCGCACCAGTTGTAATCGTCGTGGCCCCGATCGCGTTCCAACTGGAGACCGCCGCCTTCATGACGCCGATCGAAGGGCCTCCGCCGCCGGCACCACCGGGACCGCCTTGACCTCCGTTTCCGCCCTTTCCACCGGCCGCGCCATTGGAAGCATCGTCCTGGTCGTCGCTACCGCCATAGGACGAGGTCGGACCTCCCGCACCGCCGAGGCCACCTGGCCCACCTGCTCCGCCGTTACCACCTGCGCCCCCGTTGCCGGCAATGATTGTGACATCCGTTGCAGTCACGGAGGCGGTATGAAGGTAGACACCGATGGATGCTCCCCCCGAGAGCCCTTTTTTACCTCCCTCGCCACCACAACCTCCCGCGCCACCACCACCGCCACCACCACCG
>JADGHL010000126.1 GCA_019686135.1 Myxococcaceae bacterium
TCCCTCCACCGTCGAGAACCTGAGCCTGCGGTGCCGGAAGCACAACGCGTGGGAGGCCGTCCTCGCCTACGGCGAAGACTTCATGGACAGCCGCGTCCCATCGTCACGATCGGAACCACGCGCGTCACTTCCAGAATGGAAGTGCTCGGTCCACTGAGCGAGCCGAAGGTGGCCCGCGCGGCTCTGACCGCCTGACGCTCCTCCTGCCTGGCTCGGCCGTGGAGGCTGTGAGGCTCCCGTCGGTCTCCAACCCATGGGACCGGCTTGACGGCTTTTCGCCAGGCACATGGAACCACCGCAGGTCAGGGCGAGCTGGGTTCCGCACCGGTGCTCGAATCTGGGAAGCGGAGCTTCTGAATTCTCAGCCGGTGCCCCGCGCACCACTTCCAGAATGGAAGTGCTCGCGTTCCGACGGTACCCCTGGCCGCTGCAGGGGCGGCTGGATGCCCGTCGCTCGATTCGGTGATTCGTGCGCAACGTCCGCACGGGTCGAACGAGGCGGTGCCCGCCAGGGCGCGGGCCATGAACCCTCTGGTCGAGCTCGTCGCGATCTGTGCTCCGTTCTGTGCCTCATGGCGGGAAGGCGGCTGGCTCGTACCTCGCTCGGTTTGGCGGTGGTGCGGCGGCTCCGCGCGTCGGAACCCGGCGCCCGCGCTGGCGTCGTGCAGTGCGACCCGAGAGCAGACTCCTGAGCGCCCGAACGGTTCGCACGCGCTCCTTCGCCGAGCACGCCGAAGACCCTCTCCCCCATACCTGCCCCTCCTGAGCACTGCGTCCCGAATCGACGACCTCAGGCCAGCGCGTCGATCACCGCGTTGGTGAACTCCACCGTGGTCGCCTTCCCGCCGAGGTCGGGCGTCCGGACGCGGCCTTCGCTGTACACCTTCATCAGCGCGTTCTGCATCCGGGCCGCCTGGTCGGGGAGCTTCATCCACTGAAGCATCATCACGGCGGAGAGCATCAGCGCGGTGGGGTTGGCGAGCCCACGGCCGGCAATGTCCGGGGCGGTCCCGTGCACGGCCTCGAACACGGAGACCTGCTCGCCGATGTTCCCGCCGGGGACCAGCCCGAGCCCTCCGACCAGCCCGGCGCACAGGTCCGACACGATGTCCCCGTACAGGTTCTCCATCACCAGCACGTCGTACTTCTCGGGGTTCCGGACGAGCTGCATGCACAGGTTGTCGACGATCACCTCCTCGTACGCGATCTCGGGATAGTCGCGCGCGACCCTCCGGGTGCAGTCGAGGAACAGGCCGTCGGACAGCTTCATGATGTTGGCCTTGTGCACGGCGCTCACCTTCTTGCGGCCGTTGCGCCGGGCGTACTCGAAGGCGAAGCGCGCAATCCGCGACGACGCCTTCTCGGTGATGATCTTCAGGCTCTCCACCACGCCGGGCACCACGATGTGCTCGAGCCCGGCGTACAGGTCCTCGGTGTTCTCCCGCACCACCACGAGGTCGATGTTCTCGTAGCGGGTCTTCACTCCGGGAACGGACCGCACGGGGCGAAGCGACGCGTACAGGTCCAGCGCCTTGCGCAGCCCGACGTTCGCCGACGGCAGCCCGAGCCCGACCTGGGTGCCGGTGGGCCCTTTCAGCGCGACTCCGTTGCGCAGCACGGACTCCACGGTCTCGCGCGGGAGGTTCGTGCCGTACTTGTTGACCACTTCGGCCCCGGCTTCGCACCACTCGTACCGGAAGGGCAGCTTCATCGCCTCGAGCACGCGGACGGTGGCCTGGAGCACTTCGGGCCCGATGCCGTCGCCGGGGATCAGGGACACGGTGCGTTGTGCGTTCGTCGAATCGGGAGAAGGTGCGGTCATGCGGCCGCCTATACGAAGTAGGTCGCGGCCTGTCCAAGGCTTCGTCGCGCCCGCCCGCCGCTCAGTGCTGGGGCGTCGGCCGCTGGCGGCGGCTGGCCCGCGTGGTCGGCGGCGGGACGGCGTAGGGCCGGAACATCGCCTCCCACAGCGCCATCTGTCGGGACCGCGGCCGCGGCCGCAGCTCGCCCAGCGGCTGCCGCGCCACCAGCGCGGTGATGAACAGCAACGCGAACAAGAGCGTCACCACCACCAGGATCCCCACCACCACGGGCCCGGGCACGGGGCCGACGTGCGCGCGTTCGAAGAACTCGTGCCAGGAGCTCGCCCGCCGGGGATGCCCGTAGACCTTCGCGAACCACGACACGAGCAGCACGGTCATCAGCGGCCCGTACGCGCGCACGAGCCGCGTGGAGATCGCGCTCATCCACGTGAGCTGAAGCTGCGGGCGGGCCAGCTCGGCCGCGAGCTCGCGCAACGCGTCGGGATCGACCGGTTCGCGCCGCAGCATCGGCGCCCAGTAGCCGCCTTCAATCAACCGCACCCGCCGGTTCCACAGGTCGTAGTACCGGTACCTCCGCGCCTCGAGCAGCAGGAACATCGCGTTCAGCCACAGGCCGACCAGGAGCACCACGTGCGTCGACGCGGTGCTGCCGAACGAGAACGAGAGCACGGCGCCGGTGGTGGTCAGCGCCCAGTTCATCGTGGTGTCCAGCCGGGTGCGCCAGGTGTCGGACCGGGACAGCTCGCCGCGGAAGAGGTGGGCCATCACCATGGGCGAGAGGCCGGGGCTCTCGGTGTCCCGCTTGCTGGTCTCGCGGCTCATCCTCCCGAAGATGCGCATCCGGGTGGTCGCCCGCACTGCGCATGACCACCGTTAGCGGCAGGATCATGGAGACCGCGACCGACCCCACCGCCCTGCTCGCCGCGGTCGTCACCGAGGAGCGCGAGCGGATCGCCCGCCTGTGGAGCAAGCGCCTGAGCCAGGAGCTGGGCGAGGTGGAGGCCCGCGCCCGCGATCTGCGCGCTCCGCTGCTCGACCTGGTCACGGAGCTCGGCCGGCTGCTCAGGGATCGGGGCGAGGACGCGCTGCGACTGTGGCCGGAGGTGATCCGCGCACACGGGGCGGCGCGCTTCGATCTGCGCTTCGAGCCGGAGGACCTTTCGCGCGAGTTCAAGGCGCTGCAGCAGGTGCTGCTTCAGGTCTACGTGCGGCACCGCGGACGGCTCGAACCGGAGGTGGCGAACCTCATCGCCGAGCTCGTCGGCGAGGGCGCGGCGGCGGCGCACTCCTCCTACGCCCGGTTGCTTCGGACCGAAGAGGTCCGCCTGCGCGAGAACGCGGTGATGGAGTCGCTTCTGCAGCACATCGAGATCGGCGTCATCCTCGCGGAGATCGACGGGCGGGTGACCTACGCCACGCCGCCGGTGTCGACGCTCCTGGGCCTGCCGGCGCGCGTGCTCACCGGCGCCAACGTGGACGCGCTTCGCGCCATCCTCGCGCAGCTCGACGCGCGCCACCTCGACGGCGAGCGGTTCCGGGTGGCCGACCTGCCGCTGGTCCGCGCGCTCCGCGAGAAGCAAGAGGTCCGCAACATCTCCATGCTGGTCAAACGACCCTCCGACGGCCGCGAGGTGGTGATCGAGATGACCGCGCTGCCGGTGCGCGAGGAGGGCTCGAACGAGCTCTACGGCGTGGTGCAGACGCTGGCCGACCGGACCGAGGCCACCCAGAAGTCGCGCTCGCTCACGCAGGAGTACGAACACCTCCGGCGGCTGCAGGGGCGCCTGTTGCAACGGACCCGCGCGCAGGCGCTCGGGCAGCTGGCGTCCGGCGCGGCGCACAACCTCAACAACTTCCTGAACGTGATCCGCCTGCGGATGACGCTCCTTCGCCGCGAGTTCAAGCCGGAGTACCTGGACGCGCTGGACCGCACGGTCACCAACATCGGCGAGCTGGTGGCGCGGCTGCAGGACTTCTCCTCGCAGCGCGAGCTCGATGAGCCGCAACCGGAGCACTTCAACGCCGCGGTCCGCGAGGGGCTGGAGCTGGTCCGCCGCGAGGTCGAACAGGGCCGCGAACCGGTGCACGTGATCGGCGACCTCGCCGGCGATCCGGTCGCGAAGTTCGATCCCATCTCTCTGCGCGAGCTCATCGTGAACCTGGTGCTCTCCGCCCGGACGCGGATGAAGGATGGCGGCGAGGTGCACGTGCGCAGCCGGACGCGGGACGGGTGGATCGAGATCTCGCTGGAGTTCCTCGCGCCGCCCTTCACCACCGACGAGATCGTCCGGCTCTTCGACCCGCTCAAGGGCGCGACGCCCGCGCCGCAGCTCTCGCTGCTGCTCGCGGTGGGGCGGCACCAGGTGCAGAAGTGGGGCGGGGAGCTGTGGGTGGAGAACCTCTCCGACGGCTCGGGTTCGGCGTTCCGCCTGCGCCTACCGATGGTGGCGGAGCTGCAGAAGGAGCGCCAGGCGGTGGAGGCGGAGCGGGCGGGGCGACCGGCGCGTCCGGAGGCGCGGCGGGTGCTGGTGGTCGACGACGAGCCGGAGAACGCGCGCATGATGTCCGAGGTCCTCGCCGAGGAGGGCTACGAGGTCGGCGTGGCGACCACGGGGGAGGAGGCGCTGAAGATGTGGCGGCAGTCGCACTTCGACGCGGCGCTGCTCGATGCGCTGCTGCCGGACCTCTCGGGCTGGGCGATCGCCCGGGAGATCCGCAAGGACCGTCCCGACGCGCTGGTGGCGGTGGTGACCGGCGGCGACGTGCGCGGACAGAACCGCGACAACCTCGCCCTGGTGGACGCGGTGTTCCGCAAGCCCATCGACGTGGGCGCCCTGGACGAGTTCCTCTCGCAGACGAACGAGGGCGGCACCGAGGGCGGCGAGCCCTCCGAGCCGGTCGTGCATTGACAGGTCCGGGATAGACTCGGCGTGCAACCGACGAGGAGTGTGCGGCCGAGTGAGTGACGCGGAGCTGGAGCGCATCCGGCGCAAGGTGGAGACGGGCGAGGTGCTCACCGGGCCCGAACTCGACCGTCTTCGTGCGGCGGCGCAGGTGCAGCCGGGGCCCACGTTGCGGCTGACGGTGGCGCACGCGCTGATCAACGCCGGGGAAGAACGGACCGCGCTGTCGATGCTCGAGCGCATCGTGCGCGACTTTCCGCGCGACCTGCAGGCCTGGCTGGGCCTGGCGCGCGCGCAGCTCGGGCTGGATCGCAAGGCGGAGGCGGAGCGGTCCCTCGAGGCGGCGCTGGCGCTCAGCCCCGGCGATCCGGAGGCGCTCAAGGTGATGGCCATGCTGGCGATGCAGCGCGGCGAGTTCGCGCGGGCGCGCCAGCTCGTGGAGGACGTGCTCCGGCGCGATCCGTTCGACGACGAGGCAAAGCTGGTGCGCGCGGAGCTGGAAGCAGCGGACCTGAATGTCGCTCCACCTCCGCCCCCGGCGGCGAAGTCGGTGGCGCTGCGGCCTCAGTTCGTGCGCGAGCTGCTCCGCGTCCTCCGCGGGCGCGGCGTGGGCGCGGTGGCGAAGGGCGACACGCTCTTCATCCAACCGAAGGGTGCGGAGCCGGCGCGTGCACACCTGGGGTCGCTCTATGCGGCCTACCTTGCGGGCGATCGGCCGCTGGAGGAGGCGGTGCGCGCGCTGGCGGACAACGTCATCGCCGCCGCGCTCGGTGTCCCTGCCGACCCATCGGCGCTCCTTCGGTCGGTACTCCCTGTTTTGCGTCCCGCTTCCTTTCTCCAGGTCGCCCCTGGCGCGGCGCACCGCGAGGGCCCGGCGGGCCTGTTCATCTTCTACGTCGTCGACGATCCGGAGCTCGTCCGCTACGTGCCTCAGGGATCGCTGGCCGCGCGGGCGATCGACGCCGCCGCGCTGGACGAAGCGGCCTTTCGGAACCTGGCGGCGAAGGGCGCGCCGATGCAGCGCGTGCGGATCGACCGGGGAGGCCTCAAGCCTGCGGATCGCTCGAGCGGCCTGCTCGCGCTCGCAGCGCAGGACGGGCACGACCCGGCCCGGTTGCTCCTGCCGTCGGTCCGCGAACACATCGCGCGCGAGCTGGGCCCGCCGCCCTGGCGGGTGGACCTGGGGCGCCGGGAGGTGGCGCTCGTGTGCCGTCATCAGGACGCTGACGCGTGCGCGGCGCTCGATGCCTTCTCGCCCGAACCCGATGGCATCGCTGGCCCGTTCCGCGTGCAGGAGGACGGTGCCCTCGTCGCCGTGACGTAGGGGCCGCCTGCCCACCGGTCCGCCGGGCGTGACGCTGCCTGGTCGGGGTTCCGACCGTGCGCAGCGCGCGGGCGACCCCGGCAACGGTTGACTCCGCGACCGGGCGTGCCTTTCATCGCCGCGCTCGCTTTCCGCCGCATGTCCTCCCCGACGCTCCATCGACGCATTCTCGCGCTGGTGTCGATCGCCGCGTGGACGCTGCCGGTTGCGCTCTCGCCGGTGCACTCGGAGGGACGCGGTCACCGCTATTGCGAACAGCACCGCGCGTTCGAGGAGAGCGACGCGGCCGCGTCCGATGAGGCGGCACCCACCGCGCCCCGGGGCTGGTCTGCGCAGGCGGCGGAGAGTGCGGCAGTGGTCATGCACCTGCCCTGCCCGGTCGCCCAGCCCGCTCTGCGCGATGCAGACGTCGGAGCCGCCGGGCCGGAGCTGGTCCGAAGCGGCGTGTCCTTCTCTGCGGTCGCGCGGCCGGAGGCCGGACCCGGCGCAGCGCGCGACGTGCTCCGGGTGGCGCCGAAGGCCTCGCCGCCGCGCGCGTAGAGCCGTCCTTCGCTGTCCCGAGCTTCATCGTTTCGTCCGCGTCCGCCGCCGGTCCGCGTGGGCGGATGCGCCGTTCCAACCTCTTGTCAGGAGTGTCTCGTGCTTTGCCCTAGAGCCCGCGCGCGCGGGCGGTGGTGGTGGTCGATTCCCTCGGCCTGTCTGTGGCTCGCCGGGTCCGCGCTGGCGCAGCCGGCGGCTCGCGACCGTGAAGAAGGCTCGCCGGTGCACCGGGTGTCTCCGGCGCCGGATGCAGCCGCCACCGCGGACCGGCCACCGTCGTTGTCCGCCGCTTCCCCGCCGACGGAGGATGAGGCCGCCGCGGCGGAAGCGAACGCGCCGGACGTCGCGCCCGTGGACGGGAGCGACCCCTCCGCGCCATCACCGCCGAACGTGTCCGAGGAGGAGCTCCGGGCGCTGCAGGAGGCGATGGCGGCGGACGCGGCCGCTCAGCGCGAGGCCGGGGCGACCTCGAGCGGATCCCAGACTACGTCCACGCCTCCGTCGGGCTTTGCCCTTCAGTCGCTCAACCCCGACCTCGCGTTCATCGCGGACGTGGCCGCCGCGTACTTCACGCGGGAACCGACGCTCGAGACCGGCGAGCACGATCCGCACGAGACCGGCTTCACCCTCCAGCAGCTCGAGCTGGCGGTGGGCAAGTCGGTCGATCCGTACTTCCGCTTCGACGCGAACATCGTCTTCCGCACCGAGGACGTGGAGGTGGAGGAGGCGTACGCGACGACCCTCGCGCTGCCGCATCGCCTCCAGCTCCGCCTCGGCCAGTTCCTCACCCGGTTCGGGCGCATCAACAGCACGCACCCGCACCAGTGGGCGTTCGTCGATCAGCCGCTGGCGATCGGCCGGATCTTCGGGCCTGAGGGCAGCCGCGGCGTGGGCGTGGAGGCCTCCTGGCTCATGCCGTTGCCCTGGTACGTCGAGCTCGTCGCCTCGGCGACGGATGCGCGTGGAGAGGAGACCGCACGCAGCTTCTTCGGTGGCGACGAGGCCGCGAAGGTCCGCACGCCGCTGGACGTCCAGTACACCGGCGCGCTCAAGCAGTTCTTCGCGGTGTCGGACGACTGGTCGCTCTTGTGGGGCCTGAGCATCGCCAACGGCCCGAACCCTTCCGGCTACCGCGCCCGCACCGACGTCTACGGCACCGACCTGTACCTCAAGTACCGGCCCATCACCGATCCGGCGAACCCGACCATCGTTTCTTTGCAGGCGGAGGTCTTCTACCGGCGGCGGCAGATCCCCGGCGACGTGCTGCAGGATCTCGACGGCTACGCCGAGCTGTTCTGGCGCTTCGAGCCGCGCTGGGGCGTTGCCGCGCGTTACGAGCTCGGCTCGCCCGTGTGGGGGCTGCACGGGCACGTCGTCGTCGATCCGCTCGACCCGGAGTGGACCGCCGTGCGTCACCGGATCAGCACCAACGTCACCTTCTGGCCGACCGAGTTCTCGCGGATCCGCCTTCAGGGCGGAGTGGACGAACCCCGGTGGGAGCGCGAACCAGATTGGTCGCTGATGCTGGCGTTCGAATTCGCGATCGGCGCGCACGGCGCGCACGCGTTCTGAGGCGGACCATGCGCATGACGTTTCGCTCTGCTGTTCTCCTCCTCGTCTTCCCGGCGCTGTCCGGCGCCGGCTGCGCGTTCGGTCCCGGGGAGCCCTTCGGGACCATCTCGCCCACGCTCTCGGCCCGGGTCGATCAGGATTCGGGCTTTACGCGCCTCGCCACGGGATACGAGGTGCGGATCACCGCCGCCACGTTCGGCGTGGACGCGCTGCGCCTCGTGGGCACCACCGACGAAGGATCGGGCCAGACGCTGCTGGAGATCCCCGCCGGCGTTCCGTTGATAGCCCTGAGCGACGATCCGGAGGCGGTGGGCACGGTGCCGCTGACGTGCGACCCTTCCTGCGGCGTCGACCGCGGGCAGCTCGAGGCGGTGCAGGCGGATCTGACGTCCTTCGAAGTCGTGGCCGAGGTGCGCGACAGCCAGACGCCCGCGCGCATCGCCGCGGGCACGTACACCGTCCACTTCGTGGCGTCCTCCTCCGCGGAGGGCCGCCCGCTCAAGACCGCGGTGTCGCTGCCGTTCGACGAGCAGCACTTCCCCCACGTCGCGCTCGACGCCGCGCTGGTGGGAACGCCGCAGATGTTCGAAGGGGTGGACTTCGCCGCCCTCACCGGCACGACGCTGGATGCCACGCAGAACACCGCCGCGCGCGACGCCGTGCTGGAGGCGTTCGCCGCGACCGCGCTGGACGTGCACACCCGGAGGTCGCCGTGAGCGGTCAGCCCGTCTTCGCTACCGGCCGCGGCGCGCTCACGAACACCACCTCGCGGAAGCCGAGCGTGATGAGCAGCGCGCGGATCGCCCGCTCCGACGACTCGCGCGCCTGCGCCTGCAGCTTCGGATCCGCCATCACCTCGCGTTCGAAGGCCGCCTTCGCCTTCTCGAACAGCCCTGCGGTCTCCTCCGAGTTCAGGTTGGAGCCGATGACTTCCGTCTCCCCAGGCAGGAGCTGCACCTGCGCCTCGAGCGGCGGGAGCGCCACCTCGATCCGCCGTCCCTCGATGTGCAGCCGCGTCGGATCGAGCCGCCGCAGATCCAGCCCCAGCTCCACCTGCGCGAAGACGATCGCCTTCCCCTTCGGGTTGCGTACGGTGAATTTCACGAAGTTCGCCACGTCGCCCCACAGCGAGTCCGCGGCCACCGGATCCGGCTCGAAGGAGATCTTCTTGTGCAGCGTGAGGTGGAGCGTCTCGAGCCGCGCCACCTCGCGGATCTTCTCCACCACTGCGGGCGGATCCGGCGGCGGGGGCACGGGGTCGACGCGGCTTCGCATCAGCCACACGCCGCCGCCCACCCCGAGGAGACAGGCCACCGCGCACAGGCCGATGACCGCGAAGAACCGTTGCATGGCTCCCATCCTAGTGTCGCTTGAAGAGGAGGACGTCCCGTGAAGACCTGGCTCCGGTTGCTGATGTCGGTGTGGCTGCTCCTTGGGGGTGCTGCGAGCGCAAAAGTGAAGGTGGTCGCCACCCTCTCGGATCTGGGGGCGATCACCCGCGAGGTGGGCGGAGAGCTCGTCTCGGTGAAGGTGCTCGCGCGCTCCACGCAGGATCCGCACTTCGTGGACGCCCGGCCGAGCCTCGTCCTCGACGTGGCCAATGCGGACCTGTTGATCATCAACGGGATGGAGTTGGAGGCCGGGTGGCTGCCGCCGGTCGTCACCAACTCGCGCAACGAGAAGGTCCAGCGCGGCCAGCCCGGCTTCCTCGACGCGTCGACCCTGGTGACGCCGAAGGAGGTGCCCACGCAGAAGCTGGATCGATCGATGGGCGACATCCACCCCGGCGGGAACCCCCACTACACGCTCGATCCAGAGAACGCGGTGAAGGTGTCGAAGGGGATCGCCGAACGGCTCGCGCAGGTCGATCCCGCGCACGCCAGCGAGTACGCGGCGAACCAGGCGAAGTTCGCGGAGGAGCTCACCGCGAAGGTCGCCGCGTGGAAGCAGGCGCTCGCGCCGTTCCACGGGACGGACGTGGTCACCTACCACAAGAGCTGGATCTACTTCGTCGACTTCGCGGGTCTCGACGAGGTCGCGTTCGTCGAGCCGAAGCCCGGGTTGCCGCCGAGCGCGGGACACGTCGCGAACGTGCTCGGCGTCATGAAGGCGCGGAAGGTGCCGCTCATCCTTCAGGAGCAGTGGTACCCGGCCGGCACCAGCGAGCAGCTCGCACGGATCTCCGGCGCGACGTTGGTGCGCGTGCCCGGGCAGACGCCCGAGCAGCAGCGCTACATCGAGCACATCGACGATCTCGTCCACCAGGTGGTGGCGGCGTTGGCGAAGAAGCGTGGGTGAGCCAGCGCTACGGGAGCAGGCCCGGCGTGCTCCCGCCCGGCTGGGACGGTGGAACGGGCTGCGGCGGTGGCGCGAGCCCGGGCCCGGGGCCCTTCTGAGGAGGCGGCTGCCTGTGCATGCAGCCGGGACCGTGGAAGCAGCCCGGGCCGAAGAAGCCCCAGGCACCCGGCCAGGCGTACGCGCGTCCCCAGGGCGGCTCGGGCCACTCGGGCGCGAGCGGCGGCGCGTCTTCGCCGAGCGCGATGCCTTCGGGCAGTGGCTCGTCGGGAGGAGGCGGGCGCATCGCGTCCTCGATTCTCTGGGAGTCGTCGATCCCGAGGCTGTCCACGTGCTCGCAGCCGGCCGCCGCGAACACGAGCGCGATGGGGAGGACGAAGCGGACCATGCGTTTCAGGTGGATCCGCCGCGCGCTGAAGGCAGGCTGCACGGAGGCAGGGCCCCGGTCGCCCGGGTGCATTCGCCCCGGGGCTCAACCTGGCGCGTGCTCGGCACCGCAGTCCCTGGCGCGCTTCAAAGGCCATGCTGTGGCACTCCCGCAGCCGCCCGGCGGGCGAGCTCGGGCGGCGGCGCTCCGGTCCTGTCGCCGACGCTTCGGGCGGGCGACCGCGGGTGTGCCCGGCTCGCCCGCTACAGGGTGCAGATGACCGATCCGTTTTCGGTCCGGCACTCCTTGCACGACAACAGCTCCCAGCTGCCTTCGGTGCACTTGAGCGCGGTGTTCGGGTCGGCGCTGTTGCACTGACCGAGGGTCTCCTACGCGGCCGCGCAGCCGTCGCCCGGTTCCGCGTGCGTGGGATCACACCGCACCTGGTTGCCCTCCTCGAGGCAGCCGCCCGGCCCCCGGCAGGAGATGGAGCGAAGCGTCCCATCCCTGCACTCCAGCCCCATCGTCGGCGACTCGCAGGCGAGCGAGCCTTCGGGTGAGCACGCATCGCCCGCCTTTGGCGCGAAGGATCCGCACGCGAGCAGGGAGAGGGTGGATGTGGCGAGGAAGAGTCGGGACACGGTCACCTCCGGCGGCCTGGGCCGGGCCGGGATGTTCCGTCATTCTGGGGGGCGGACGCACGGCCTCATCGGCGCGCGCGCAGGTTCGCGATGAAGCGCCACGCCGCGGCCACCGGCCAGTACGCGGCGGCGCAGACCACCATCATCGGACCGGTGGGCAGCGACCACAGCGCCTGTTCGGTCTCGGGCAGCGAGGGGTCGGGGATGCCGCTTTGGAACGAGAGATAGAAGCCGAGCAACGCGGCGATCACCGCGCCCGCCATCGACAGCGCCACCACCTTCTTCGTGGAGTCGGAGACGAGCAGCGCCGCGCCGGTGGGCAGCACGAGGAACCCGAACACCGGCAGCGCGCCGATCGCCCGCGTGGCCACCGCGACCGAGACGCCGATGCACAGGTGCAGCCAGAGATCGAGCTTCGTCACCGGCAGCCCGAGCGTGCGCGCCATCTCGCGGTCGAACGAGAGGAAGACGAGATCCTTGAACAGCACCAGCACGCTGATGGCGACCACGCCCGCGACGACGCCCAGCTCCACCAGGTGCTCGGGGCGTACGGCCACGGTGTTGCCGAACAGGAGGTCGCCCACCTCGTGCGCCTCCTGCACGATGCGCGGGTTGGCGAGGACGATCAGCGCCAGCGCGGAGGCGGCGAGGTAGACGAACGCGACCGTGCTCTCCGGCGTCGTGCGCTGGACCCGCGACACGTACGCGAGCGCGGCGGCGACGATGGCGGAGATCACCAGCGCCAGCACCACCGGATCGAGGAACACCGGCGTGCGTTCGTGCGGGTCGACCCCGAAGAAGCTCCCGAGCAGAAAGCCGGAGGCCACCGCCAGTCCGCTGAGCTGCCCCAGCGCGGCAGAGACGAACGCCACGCGGCGGGTGACCACGAAGAACCCGAGCAGCCCGGACAGCAACGCCGCCACCACCGCGGCGCTGATCGCCGGCCAGAACAGGGTCCAGAACAGCGGGAGCGAGACGTCGTTCACGCCGTGCTCCCTCCGGACTCCACGAACACGACGGTGCGGTCGCCGCGGCGCTCGAGCTCGATGCGCTGCTGGTACAGCCGGGAGAGGCGCGGGCCGGTGAGCAGCTCGGCGGCGGGGCCGGTCTCGAAGATCCGCTGGTGGCTGTCGACCAGCGCAACGTGCGTGGCCCACTGCGCGGCGGCGTTGATCTCGTGGGTGACGAACACGACCGAGACCTGTTCGCCGTCGGCCAGGCGCGCCACCTCCGCCAACAGCGCGGCGCTGCCCGCCGGATCCAATTCGGAGGTGAACTCGTCGAGCACGAGGAGCTCGGGTTCGGCGGCGAGCGCGCGGGCCAGGAGCACGCGCTGGCGCTGGCCGCCGGAGAGCGAACGGAACGGCTGCGCCGCGATCGCCCCCACGCCCACCTGCTCGAGTCGCCGGCGGGCGATCTCCCGGTCCTTCACCCCGGGCCGCCGCGCGAGGCCCACCTGGGCGTAGCGGCCCTGAAGCGCGACGTCGAAGACGCTGAGCGGGAACACCGGATCCGCGCGGTGCGCCTGCGGCACGTAGCCGATCCGTGGCGGCGGTGAGCGCAGCACGCGGCGCCCGCCGAGCAGCGGCAGCAGCCCGAGCAGCGTCCGCAACAGGGTGCTCTTTCCGCCGCCGTTGGGCCCGAGCACCGCGAGCCGCTCGCCGCGCCGAACGACCAGATCGAACGGCGCCAGCAGAGGTTTGCGATGGCCGATCTCGGCCTTCTCCAGGCGGATGAGCTCCGGTTCCAAGGTGGAGCCAAAGTCCGCCCACGGGGCGCGTCCGTCAAGAACCAGACGCAATGTGGGGCGTTCTGCCTCGGCGCCCGCTCAGGCCGAGCGCAACTTCGGGCGCGACCGCGCGGTGGACGTGTGGCTCGCGCGCGAGGGCTTCACGTACTGCGCGGTGACGACCGTGCTGATCCCGCCGCGGACCCAGAAGTTGCCCTCCACCGTCATGCGCCGCGGGGAGGTGGCGCGGACCAGGTCGTCGAGGATCCGGTTGGTGACCGCCTCGTGGAAGTGGCCCTCGTCGCGGAATGACCACAGGTAGAGCTTGAGGCTCTTGAGCTCCACGCAGGACTTGTCCGGGACGTAGCGGATCTTGAAGTGGGCGAAGTCCGGCTGCCCGGTCTTCGGGCACAGGCAGGTGAACTCCGGGCAGTCGAAGGCAATCTCGTAGTCGCGCTCGGGCGCGGGGTTCGGGAAGGTCTCCAACTCTTTCGAGGGACGGCTCGGCATGCGCGGTCCATATCTCAGAGGCGTGCTATGCGGGTAGCCGTGACGGATCCGCGGCGCCACCATCGGCGCATCGCCTGCAACGTGAGCTTCCGGGGAGGCGGGGCCAGCACCAACCTCTCCGGCCGCATCACGGACCTGTCCGGGACGGGCGTGTTCATCGCCACGCGGACCTTCGTGCCGGTCGGCAAGCAGGTTCACCTGGAATTCGAGCTTCCGACCGGCCCGGTAGAAGCGGTCGGCGAAGTCCGCTGGGTAGCGCGCGGGAGCGACGTCCCCGAGCAAGGGCTGGGAGTCCGCTTCCTCCGCCTCTCCGCCGCAAGCGCGAGAGCCATCGACGACGCCGTTCGCCTTCGCCGTGCGTCGTGACTGGTGAGTCGTGCGTCGTGGGTTGTGCGTGCGGTGCGTGGTGGGGCGTGCTCGCGCGTCGTGGGCCACTGGTCGTGGGTCGCGGATCGTGCGCCGTGGTGTCGTGCATCACGGGTGGGGCGTCGCGCGGCGTGCAATGCCGGCGTGCGTTGCGGCGTGCATTGCGGGTTGCGCGTCGCGGTCGAGTATCGCGCTCGAGCATCGCGGACCGAGCATCGCGGACCGTGCATCGCGCTCGAGCAACGCGGACCGAGCATCGCGGGTCGTGCATCGTGGACCGTGCATCGCGGACCGAGCATCGCGGGTTGCATGTCACTGGGCAGGTTCATGGGAGCGGAGTGAGTTGCGAACGACCGACGCCTTGATGGGCGCGATCCGCCCGCCCACGAACGAGCGTCACAAGAAGACCGAAAGCACGGGTGGCCAGGATGGCGTCACATCGCGCTCTCGCTCGCCGCAGTCGCTCCGCCCCGACACCCGCGCTTACGCCCATCGGTGACGGGACCTGCGAGCACATCCTCCGGCGAAAGCGCGGTGGAGCACAGCGACACCCGCACGGGCGCGGGAAGCTGTCACGCGCTGGCGGGCTCCCGCGTCGAGCGGCTGGACCGGGCCGGCCCGCTTTTTTCCCGCCACGGGGTGGACAACCCTCTGAGTTCGCGGCCGGCGCGCCCGCCCTCGATCGCCCCGCCCACACGCCCGGAGCAGTGT
>JADGHL010000127.1 GCA_019686135.1 Myxococcaceae bacterium
GGCCAGGTGGTGGAGGTGCTGGAGCCCGCGCCGCTGGTGCCCACCCCCGCCCCCGGGGGCGCGCCGCTCGCCCCGCCCACCGGCGCCACCGCCTGGGTGGAGTGGACCGAGGTGGGCAGCTTCGCCTTCTCCGGACCACAGGATCGTCACTACGTCCTCGACCACACGCACGGAACCCTCACCTTCGGCGACGGCGTGCGCGGGATGGCGCCGCCCAGGGGCGAGAACAACGTGCGGGCGCGGCGCTACCGCAGCGGCGGCGGCACCCTGGGGAACGTGGCCGCCGACACGCTGACCCAGCTGCAGCGCGCGCGGCCAGGACTCGCCAGCGTCAACAACGTGGTGCCCGCGCAGGGCGGCGCGGACGGTGACACCCTGGACGTCCTCCGCGCGCTCGGCCCGTTGCAGATGAAGGCGCAGAACAGGGCGGTGAGCGCGGAGGACTTCGCCACGCTCGCGCGCACCTCATCGCCGCGCGTGGCCCAGGCCACCGCGCAGGCGGATCTCTCCGGCAGCCTGGTGGTGACGCTGCTCCCCAACGAGGAGGGCCTTCGGCCGACGGTGACCTCCACCCTGGTCGACGAGGTGCGCGCCGCGCTCGCCGCGAAGATGCTCCCGCTGGTGAGCGCCCACCTGGTAGTGCAGGGCCCGTGCTACCGCCCCATCGACGTGACGGTGAACGCGGTGCTGGAGCGCTCCGCCCGCGTGGCCCAGGTGCGCGACCAGATGGAGGATCGGCTCGCGGCGTACTTCGCCCCGCTGCCCGGACCGCTGAGCCCCGGCTGGAGCTTCGGCGCGGTGATTTCCGCGGCGGAGCTGGCCACGGTGCTTGCGCAGGTCGACGGCGTGGCGGCGATCGACGGGGTCGCGCTGGCGGGCGATCTGCCCACGCTCACGCTCGAGGGCCCGGAGCTGCCTTGCGCGGGCGCGCTCACCCTGGAGGTGACCCGTGCCGGATGAGCTCACCCTCCCCAACCTCGCACCTCAGACGTACCAGCAGCTCTACACCGCGCTGCGCGAGCTCATCCCCACCTTCAGCTCGAACTGGACCGACTACAACGACTCGGATCCGGGCATCACGCTGCTGCAGCTCTTGGCGTACGTGGGGGAGGCGACCTTCTACCGGCTGGACCGGCTCCCGGAGGCGGCCTACCGCAACTTCCTCCTCCTCGGCGCTGGCACCCCGGACGAAGGCGTGGAGCAGGCGCTCGCCGCGGCGGAGCGTGCGGTGGTCAGGCGGGACGGCCGCGCGGTGCTTTTGGGCGGCGAGCCCGTCCCGCTGGACCCGGAGCGGCTCGCGCTTCTGCGCTTCCTCCACACCACCCGCAAGACTTCGGTCGGTTCTGCGGAGCTGCGCGCGTGGGGGTTGCGCTACTGGCAGAGCCCCTCCCGCGCAGTGACCGAAGAGGACTTCGCCCGGCTGGCGCTGACGTGCACCGCCACGGTGAGCCCCGACGCGCCGTTGGACCGGGTCGAGCGGGTGGCGGTCTCCGCCTCGGACGAACGGATGGTGGTGACCATCGCCTCCGGCAACACCCGCACGTATGTGCCGCTCTCCGAAACCCAGAGTGGCAGAACCGCTCCGGCTTCGGGGGCGGTCCTGGCGCGCACCACGCTGGCGCCGCGGCCGGAGTCCTCGTCGGTGGATCGCGCGTACGACCGGTTGCTCTACGCCGTGCGTGCGTTTCTGCTCCCGCGGCTTCTGGTGGGGACCGCGTTGGAGGTCCGGCGCGCGCCGTGGCAGCCGGTGACCGTGACGCTCTCGGTGGCGGTCTTGCAGGGGTACGATCCGAAGGCGGTCGTCGACGACGTCGCGCAGGCGGTGCTGGCGTGGATCCACCCGCTCGAGGGTGGGCCCGAAGGCAAGGGATGGCCGATCGGCCGCGCGCTCTCCGACGCGGAGCTGGTGGCCTGCGCCCGCAGGGTCGACGGCGTGGATCCGAGCGAGCCGGTGCTTGCGCACGTGGCGGCACTCGAGGGACTGGCCGTGGGCGCGGCCACGGTCGGCGTGGACACGGTGGTACTGGCCCCGCCCGCGGTCACCGGCTTTCCGCTCCCGCTCCGCCTCACCGTCGAGGCGCTCTCCAGCACTTGGACGATGCAGGTCGGCGCGCATGGCCGGGTGGGTATCGACACGCGGCTGCCGATGGAGGCGGCGTCATGAGCGCGGGCGATCCGGGCTACCTCCGCTTCCTCCCCGAGCAGTACACGCGCACGCGCCCGGGTGCGCCGCCGTCGTTCCTCGAGCGCTATCTCCGCGTGCCGGAAGCGCTGCTCGGGCACCGCGACGGCACCGCTCACCTGGTCCCCCACGGCTTCGGCGCGCTCCTTGACATCCTCCCCTCGCTGCTTTCGCCGAGGCTGTCGTTCCTGTTCCCGGGCTCCTCCGCGCCGCTGCCGCCGGTGCTGGCGACCGGGCGCGACGGCACGCCCAACGAGCGCGAGACGCGCCGCCACCTGCGTACGTTCAACCAGTACCTGAACGTCGTGCCGCAGGAGGTGGCCGCGAAGGAGAACGGCGGCTGGGAGGCGGAGGTGCTCGCCTTTCTCAGCGGGTTTCTCGACTGGATGGCCGGCTGGCTGGCCTTCGTCACCGGGGCCGGCTGGAGCGTCGATCGTCAGCGCTCGGTCCTCGCCGGCCTGATGCCGCTGTACCGCCAGCGCGGCACACGCGCCGGTCTGGAGGGAATGCTCCGCCTCTTTTTTGGCGACTTGGTCCAGGTGGTGGATCTGGTGGAGGCGCCCGCGCTGCGGTTGGGCGAGAACACCTGGTTGACCGACCGCTATGTCGAAGGCGGGCCGGTGCTGGGCGGCGTGCGTCCGTTCGCCTTCGCGGTGGACATCTGCGTTCCCACTTATGACTTCGAGAGCCCGGACATGATCGCGCTCTCCGACGCCGTGCGCGCGCTGGTGGACGCCGAGAAGCCGCTGCACGCCCGGTACGTGCTCCGCCACCGCACCGTCACGATCGCCGTGGGCGTCCACTCCACGGTCGCCGTCGATACCTTGATTCCGCTCCCGGAGGGCTCCGTTGCCGCCGAACTTCAATAACTTAGTCCGCACCTACTACTACCAGGGCGAGCTGCTCCAGCTGGCCGACTTCGTGCGCGATCAGCGGTACGTCCGCGATCTGGTGCGCGCCCAGAACGTCTCCGTGTTCTCGCCCGGCGTGGCCTGCGGGTTGACCCTGAGCGCGCAGGGGACGGTCGTCACCGCCGACGCCGGGTTCGCCTTCGACGGCAACGGTGTCCCGCTGGTGGTCGCGCAGCCGACGCCGCTGGACATCAGCGGGCTGCAGCTCGCCGCGGGCGACTACTACGTGTCGCTCGCCTACGCCGACGACTCCGCGGGAAACGTCTCCAACCTGCGCACCACGCACACCATCACCGAACAGCCGGTGCTGCAGAAGCCCTCGACGGACGTCCCTCCGGCGCCGGCGATCGTGCTCGGAAAAATCACCGTCGGTCCGGACGGCAACATCAGCGGAGTCGACCAGAGCCCGGCCAGCAAGCGCCAGCTGGCCACGGTGCTGTTGCCCCCGGCCAGCGCCACCGCGCCGAAGTCGCTCGAGGCCACTGCGCCAGGCGATGGGCTGCGCGGACCGTTGAGCGTGGGACCGCTCCCCGGGGACGGCAGCACGATGCTGCAGGTGGCGCAGGAGCTGTCCCCGGGTGCGAAGGAGGTG
Source organism: Myxococcaceae bacterium (assembly GCA_019686135.1). Taxonomy (GTDB): domain Bacteria; phylum Myxococcota; class Myxococcia; order Myxococcales; family Myxococcaceae; genus JADGHL01. The sequence continues at coordinate 3,686 of JADGHL010000127.1, forward strand.
AGCGTTGCGCGCTTCGATCGGCTGGAGCACGGCGCGTCGGCGGCGCAGGTGCGGATCCACGCGCGCCGCCCGGAAGGTTCGGCCGCGCTTCTGTCCGCCGAGGTGAACGGGCGCGAGGTGTGGTCGCTGGACGAGGATGGCACCGCGCGCACGCTCTCGGACGGCGCGCTCAAGGTGGACGTGCAGCCGGTGGAGGACGCGCTGGGGCGGCTCGAGGCGTTGCGTCCGGTGTCATTCGCCTGGGCGGATCGGCGCGGGCCGAGGCGGATGGGGTTGATCGCTCAGGAGGTCGAACAGGTCCTGCCCGAGCTCGTGGGTCGCACGAAGGACGGCCACGCGACGGTGGCATACGGCGATCTGGTGCCGCTTCTGGTGCAGGCAGTGCGCGAGCTCTCGGAGGAGGTCCGCCGACTCAAGGCGGAGCGCGAACGGTGAGCCACCCCAGGACGTTCTACTTCGACGGTCAGGTGCTGGGCCCCGCGGACCTGCAGACGGACCTGGCGTACTTCGAGGCGCTGTTCGCCGAACGCAACCAGGCGCTCCACCTCGACGGGATTGCCTGGGGGCTGGAGGTGGTGCCGGGGCCGCGTCAGCGTTCGGTGCTGGTCTCCGCCGGGCTGGCGATCGACCCGGCCGGGCGCGCGCTTCAGGTTCCCGAGGGCCGGGCGGTCGATATCCCCGAGGAGGTGAGCACCACCGGCTATGTGCTGCTCACCGCCCACGAGGTGCCCGCGGAGCTTTCGGACGAGACCGGCGCGCTGGGCGCGAAGCGGACGGACTGTTCGCCGCAAATCGTGATCAGCGCCGAGGGCGTGGGGCCAATCTCCGCCAGCGTCGTGCTGGCACGCATCACGCTGGACGCGCGCGGGACGGTCGTGGACATCGACGGGCGCGTGCGGCGCCGTTGCGGGACCCGGGCGGGGACGGTGCGATTCGCGCAAGGAGCCGCGCCCGAGGGGGCCTGGCCTGCCCTGCGCGCGGACCCGGATGTCACCGCGTCGGTGCTGACGCTGGCGGCCGACGCCACGCGGGTGCAGGGCGCGCTGCTCATCTCCGGTGTGCTGTCGGTGAATCAACTGCACCCGGCTGCACAGCTCGACGTCCAGAGCGACCGCCCCCAGATCGCGGCGATCCGCGTGGACGATCAGACCCCGGCGCTGGTGCTCACCGCCGAAGGAAAGCTCGGGGTGGGCACCGCGCAACCCGAGGCCCGGATGGATGTGTCGGGCAACCTTGCCCTCGACGCGGGTCGCGCGCTCGACTTCGGCGGGGCGGGAAGAATCCAGGCCGGCGAGGGAATCCACGGCCTCACCTTCGACGCCTCGTCGACCACGGTGCGCGAGGAGGGGACGATCTCCCTCTGCGCCGGCGAGGGCGCTCCACCGGTGGACCTCCTGCCGGGCGGAGAGGTCACCGTCGGGAACCTTTCGCCGAAGCCGGGTGCGCTGCTTTCCGTGGATGGCCGCGTGCGATCGCTCTCGGGCGGTTTCCAATTCGCCGGCGGCGTGGTGCAGACCACCGCGGCGCATTCCACCACGGTGCGGGTGGGAGCGGTGCTGGACTACTGGGCGCCGCCGGCTCACACCGGACTCGTCCTCCCGCCCGAGTTCGCGATCTGCGACGGGCACGTCGTCGACGATCCCGAAAGCCCGCTCCACGGCGTGGCGTTGCCCAACCTGGTGGACAGGATGGTCCGCGGCACCGGGAACTACGCGGAGATCGGAACCACCGGCGGATCCGCGCAGCACCAACACACGATCACCAGCGTGCCTAAGCACACGCATGGCGTGGCCCACAGACACTACGATTACACCGGCACCACCACCCCTTCGTTGACCAAAGGCGCCTCCAACAACGGCGTGGACGACCAGACCAGCGACAACGACCACGTTCACTCGGTGCGCATCCCCATCTACGAGTCCCCGGTCACCGAATCCGCGGAGAACTCCGGCGACCTGAAGTCCGCCATCACCACGAGCCCGGCCGACAACCTCCCGGCGTCGTTCCGGCTTCTGAAGATCATGCGGATCAAATGAAGGATCCCCGCCCGCTCCGGCCGCGCTACTTCCAGGGGGAGTTCCTCTCGACTGCGGACTTCCGCGCCGCCCAGCGCTGGGTGGACGGACTGCGCTGCGCGCACGATGGCGCGTTGCATACCTGGGGCATCGCGCAGGGGCTCGAGGTCGAATGGGATGGGGCGGATAAGGTAACGGTCTCTCCCGGGGTGGCGGTGGCTTCGTCCGGCGAGCTCATCGTCCTGACCGAGGCGCGGCGGGTGCCGATCCCCTCCGTGCTGCCTTCGTTCCTGCGCCTTGCCAGCGCAGAGCAGCCCGTGGAGCCCGTGCGATCCGGGTGGCTGAAGCGTACCCGGATTGTCGCCGTGCTGGAGTGGACCGCCACCGAAGATCCGCAGTCCCTGATACTGGCGAAGCTGATGCCCGGGCCGGAGGTGGACGCGTCGCTCCGGCGGTATGCCGGGATGGAGGTTGGGTCGGTGGAGTTCATGTCGCCCGCGCCGCCCGCGTCCGGTGCGCCGGCTCTCTACGGTTGGTCCGCGGCGGGACAGCGCGGGTTGCGGGTGAGCGCGGACCTCTTGCGGATGGAGCCCCGGACGGTGTCCGCGGCGGCGGTGTCGGTCACCGGTGGACGGGTGGCGGTGGGATCGCTCGACCCGCGCGCCACGTTCGACCTGCGCGCGCCGAACGCGCCGCTTGCCGGCCAGGGCCGGCTGACCAGCCAGGGTTCGGTGGTCTGGTGCACGGACGGCAGCCTCGCCGAACAGATCTCCCCCGGGGACTGGCTGCTCTCCCGCACGCGCGCCGGCGAGGAGGTCCAGGCCCAGGTGGTGCGGCTGTTGCCGGGAGACCGCGCCGAGACCTCGGTGCCGATGGAGGTGGAGGACGCGCCCTTCGAACGGATCCGCTGGCGCGTGGCGCGGCTGGCGTCGGCGGACCGCCGCGCGCTGTGGGTGGTGGATCGCGCCGGCGCGCTCCAGCTGGGTCAGGAGCAGCCGGACAACGCGGCCCGGCTGCGGGTAGCGGGCGGCGATCTGCGCTTCGACGGAGAGGGCCGCCAGATCGGCTTCGCCGCCGACGGGAGCGTGCGCGCCCATCCCGGCCAGTCGCTCACGTTCTCCCAGAAGGATCGCACCCTCACGCTGCGCGACCCCGGGACGATTCGCTTCGTCGCCGGTGTCACCGCGGAGAACGAGCCGGCGGGCGTGTGCCTGCAGCCGAATGGCAACGTGGGTGTGGGCACCCGGAGCCCGGACAACCCGCTCACCGTAGAGGGTGCCATCTACGCCAGCGGCGGGTTCGTCTTCCCCGACGGGACAGTGCAGACCACGGCGGAGATCCCCGTCCCCATCGGCACGGTCATCGACTGGTGGCGGCCCAACGCGGACATTCAGGTCCCAGATGCGTGGCAGATCTGCGACGGGCGCACGGTCACGGATCCCGCGAGCCCGCTCAACGGCGTCCAGCTCCCGGATCTCGGCGATCGCTTCATCCTCGGCGCTGCGGACGCCGCCAGCATGGGGCCGGTCGGCTCCGACAGCCACCACCACACCTATGCCGTCGGGAGTCACACGCACACGTTCATCCACGCCCACCCGGACTATTCGGGGACCAGCGGCGGTGGAAACGACGGCGAGGGCGACAAGGACAACGCGGCCAGCCAGTTCAGCGACAAAGGCCACCGCCACCAGTTCCAGGCGACCATCCCCCCGAGCAGCACGTCCGAAACCGGCGTGAACAGCGACTCCGGCCAGACCGCGCTGACCTCTTCAGCGTCGCTTTTGCCTCCCTACATCGGCCTGCTCAAGCTGATGCGGATCCGGTGACTCTGATGGCCTCCTCCTCCGACCCGCTGCGACCACAGTTCGTCTCCGGCGCTCTGCTGCGCGCCGAGGACCTCACCCTCGATCAGGACTTCTCGCGCGGCCGCTTCTACGCCGCCAACCGCGGGCTTCACGGCGTGGGCATCGCCACCGGCCTGGCGCTGAACGCGCTGAGCGACGGTCGCATCGAGGTCTCGCCCGGACTGGCGATCGACGCAGAGGGTCGGCCTTTGTCGCTCGCGCACGCGCGCACCCTGGATCTCCGCGCGGTGCCGGCGGCAAACGTCTGGGTGACCCTCCGCGCGTGCGACACGCCCTCGGACTTCGAGGGCAACACCCGCGGCACCTGGCCGCGCCGGATCCGCGAGGAGCCCACGCTCTCCGCCCAGACCGCGCCGCCGGACGATCCCCTCCGCGCGCTGGTGCTCGGGCGTGTGGAGCTGTCGGTGAACCGGGAGGTGGTGCGGATCGTCTCCGATGAGCGGCTCCTGTGCGGTCTTACGGTGGGGACGCTCGCGCTCTCGGATGGCACCGGCGAGGTGGCCCGGCTCGGCGCCGGCGCAGAGCCGGGCGCGCTCTCCGTCACCGCGGAAAAGACCGATCTGTTCGGCGACGCCCGCATCACCGGCATGCTCGGAATTGGCAGCCCGGCGCCCGTGGCCGGACTGGAGGTCGTGGGCACGCCGAAGGTCGCTGGGACCGGCAAGCTGGTGGTGGGAGCAGACGGTGCGCTTGGGCTGGGGACGCGCTTCGAGCAGGAGCTCGAGGAGGGAGATCGCCTGGAGGTGCCGGGTCGCGGAGCCTGGGTGGTGAAAGAGGTCCAGGGCGCGAACCTCCTCTCCCTGTCGCCGGCACCCGGAAATGTGGCGTCGCAAGTGTCTGAGCCCTGCTCGTTCGAGGTGGCGGCGCAGCTGCTGATGCGGATCGCTCTGGGGGATGGTTCGCCCGCGCTCGCCGTGACCAACAAGGGAGATCTCGGCGTCGGCACCTTCTCCCCGCGCGAGCGCCTCCACGTCGCCAACGGCGACGTCGTGCTCGACTCCGGCTCTGCGGTGACGTTCTCCGGCGACGGCGCGGTCTACAGCGCGGACCCCGAAGACCACGCGCTCCAGCTTCAGGCCGCGGCGAAGAAGCTCACGCTGCGCGACAAGGGCGATCTGCTCTTCGCCGCCGGTTCGAAAGGCGAGGACAGCCCACCCACGCTGGTGGTGGACGGGAAAAACGGCTTCGTCGGCATCGGCGTGCGCGCGCCGCCCGACGCGCTCACCGTGCAGGGGGTGATCGAAGCCCGGGGCGGACTGATGTTCCCCGACGGGTCGGTTCAGCGGGAGGGCGTGGTGCCCATCCCCATCGGCACGGTGATCGACTGGTGGCGCCCCGACAGCTCGCTCCAGCTCAGCCCCGAGGGGTTCCAGATCTGCGACGGCAGCACGGTGACGGATCCGGACAGCCCTCTGCAGGGCACCCGGGTTCCGGATCTGCGCGGCCTTTTCGTCCGCGGGGTGGTGAGCTTCGAGGAGATCGGCACCACCGGCGGCAGCGTCGACCATGCGCACGACGTCCCGCTCCAGAGCCACACCCACACCATCGATCACCAGCACCCGATCCAGGCGATCTTCCACCCCACCTCGCAGACCTCGGGAACCGACCTCGGTGGGCACAGCCTCGCTGTGGCCGGTCACGTCCACTCCCTCCGCGATGGCGAGCTGACCCCCGGCCCCACCACGCACGACTCCCAGCCCTGGGCCGGCCAGAGCGGCGTGCAGACCAGCAAAGCGGGTGATCTCCCGCCTCACGTGGTCATGCTCAAAATCATGCGGATCAAGTAAGAGGGGCAAGCTGTGAGCACCGTCCACGTCCTCGCCCGCGCCCGGGATGCTCTCGCCGCCGAGCTCGAGGCGCGCCTGCGCGAAGCCGGGCACGAGGTGCTGACGTTCGACCCCGCGGAGCTGAGCGAGGCGGAGCTGACGACCGCGCTGACCCGCGTCGACGCGCTGGTGGCGGTGCGCCCGAGCACTCCGGCCGACTTCCTTGCCCTCGGTCGGGGCTGGGCGCACAAGCTACCGATCTGGGTGCTGGACGGCAGCGGGCCGGAGGTTCCCGGGGCGAAGTGGGTGAACAGCACGGGCGCGGTGCTGCAGGCGCTCGAAGAACGATCCCCGCCGGTCCGGTTTCTCGACGGCGCGGAGCTGCGCGCGCAGGGCGCGTGCGCGGAGGCGGTGGACTGGTTCGAGCGGCGCTACCCGAAAGGGGGCACCACGGATACCTGGTCCCGCGAGGAGCAAGTGGCGGCGCTGCGCGACGGCGGCGCGCGGTGGGTGACGCTCGGGCGCAAGCGGCGGCTGATTCGGATCTGGCCGATGGACGGCGTGGACCTCTCCGGCGCGGACCTGCGCGGGGGCGATCTCCGCCGCTTCGAGCTGAGCGGCGCCAACCTGGAGGGCGCGCGCCTGGATGGGGCCGATCTGCGGAGGGCGCGGCTTTCGGGCGCGCGGCTCCGCGGCGCGCACCTTCCGGACGCGCACCTGCGGGAGACCGACCTGCGCAACGCGGATCTGCGTGGCGCGGACCTCAGGGGCGCGCGGCTGCTCAAGGCACGGCTTTCCGGGGCCAACCTCGAGGGCGCGGATCTGAGCGGAGCGGACCTGACCGAAGCGGATCTCTCCGGCGCCCGCCTGAGCGCCGCGCAGCTCGTGTCCACCGCCCTGCGCGCCGCCAACCTCCGCGGAGCGGACCTCGCCGACGCCGAGCTCCACGGCGCGCGCCTCCACCAGGCGGATCTCTCTGGCGCCCGCCTGCCTGCGCCCCGCTGATTCTGCGAGTCCATCGATGCCCACCGTCTACCGCAGCGTCCGCATCGTCCTGCAGAACAGCACCGACGACGTCTTCACCGTCGAGGGGGCCGAGGTGATCCAGGGTGAGTGGTCGCCGAAGCTGGCGGTCAAGAACGGCGAGCGCCTGGAGCCCCAGAGCGCGCGCGCGTTCGGCAGCGAGTCCACCATCCTGCAGCGAGGCGCCGAAGGCTTCGTCCGCATCGGATCGGTGGGCGGGTACCTGAGCCTGCACTGGGCGCGGCCGTGGGTGGGCGACTTCCGCCTCGATGTGTCGCAGTCGCACTCGCGTTGGCAGGTTCAAACGCAGGTGAACGAGGAGGATCCGGCCGCGGTGAGCGTGCTTGCGATTGTTTCCCCCTCCGCCCCGCTGGAGAAGTGACAGATGCCCGTGGTCCTGCGAAGCGTCGACGTGGTGCTGCAGAACAGCACGCCTGAGCTGCTCACACTGGAGGGGTTCTCGCTGTTGCGCGGGGTGTGGGGCCCGCCCGGACCACCCCGCCGGGGGGACGTGGTGGAGAAGCAGAGCTCCGCCAAATGGCAGAACCAGTCCATCGCCGAGGGCGTGGGAGCGCAGGGCTACCTGCGGCTGGGGAGCACCAAGGGCTACGTGGAGATCTCCTGGAACCTCCCGTTCTTCGACGCGGGCAGCCTCCAGCACGCGGTCATCACTCCTCCCAGACTCAAGGCCCGCGTGGATTTGAACCGCGAGACGCTCGACTTCGTGGTGATGCGGGTCACCCTGTCACCGCGGGAAGAATCGAAGTGAGCCGAATGTGATGGTTGCACTGGAGTTGCACGAAAGGTTGATAAATCATGCAGCAGCGAACCCCGACGGAGCGACCTGAATGAAGCCATACCGAAGCGTGAAGGTGGTCCTGCAGAACAGCACCAACGAGCGACTCACCGTGCAGGGGCTGGCGCTCTTGCGGGGGACGTGGACGGACAAGTTCGCGCCGAAGCAGGGTGAGGAGCTCCCCGAACAGTCCGCTGCCACGTGGTCCTCGGAGTCGCTGGAGCTGGGCGCCGGGGTGAGCGGCTTCCTCCGCCTGGGTTCGGTGCGTGGCTACACGCAGCTCAACTGGTCGCTGCCGTGGGTGGGGCGGTTCGAGTTCCGCGTGGACAGCCCCGAGGGCCTGCGCGCGGAGGTGGTGGCGGACGAGCGGCAGCCGGACGCGGTGGTGGTCGCGGTGGCGCTGCACGAAGCGCGGCGCGCCGGCGAGCCCGAACACGCCCGGCAGCTCGCGCCGACCTGAAGGGCGGATCCGGCGGAGCTCAGACCCCGGCCTCGAACACCGCGCGGTATTCGGGGTAGTCGGCGCTGACGAAGGGCCGCCCCAGCTTGAGCAGCTCCCGCCGGGCGGCGCGGAGCAGGTGCTTCATCGACAGCGGCGCATGTTCCCGCGCCGCGGAATAGGCGGCGTGGAGCACCACGTTGCGCAGGTTTCCGCCGGCGAAGTGGAACCGTTCGGCGAGGTACTCCAGGTCGAGGTCGTCCGCCCGCGGCGTACGCGGGGGCAACAGCGTTTGTAGAATCCGCAGGCGGTCCCGCGGACCCGGGAAGGGGAAATCGATCACGAAGCCCAGCCGGCGTAGGAATGCGCTGTCCAGGTTGTCGCTGAGGTTGGTGGCCAGCAGCGTCACCCCCGGATAGGCCTCGATCTGCTGGAGCAGAAAGCCGGTCTCGAGGTTCGCGTAGCGGTCGTGCGAGTCCTCCACCTGGGTGCGCCGGGAGAACAGCGACTCCGCCTCGTCGAAGAAGAGCACCACGTTTCCGGCGGCGGCCTCGCGGAACAGCTGGCCGAGGTGCTTTTCGGTTTCCCCGATGTACTTGCTCACGACCGTGGAGAGGTCGATCTTGTGCAGCGCCAGCCCCAGCTCGCGCGCGACGAGCGCCGCGGCCATCGTTTTTCCCGTCCCGGGCGGCCCGCAGAACAGCGCGTGGACGCCCAGGCCGGTCTGCAGGCGCTCCCGGAAGCCCCACCGTTCGAGCACCGTGTGCCTCTGGCGGACTTGGCTGCACAGCTCGTGGAGCTGGGCAACCGAATCCGGTGGAAGGATGAGGTCCTCCCAGCGGTAGTGCGCGGTGATCTCCCGGGCGAAGGCGCCGAGCTCCCTGCGCGTGTGGCGCTCGAGCGCGATGGAGAGATCGCCATGGGTGAGGGTTGCCTCTCCGTCGGGACGCGCGCGCGCCAGCCCCCTTGCGGTCTGGGCCACGGCCTCCACCTGCGCCAGCGACAGCGGGTGGCTGGCGGCGAGCGCCTCGGGCCGCAACGCTTCGGGCAATGACTCCGCGTCACCGCCCAGTAGCCGCTCCCAGCATTGCGCGCGGCGGGTGATTGCCCCGTCGCGCAGATCCAACTCCAGCCAGTGGGCGTGGGCGCCGGTGAACGCCGCGTTGAGGGCGCCCTCGTCGGCGTGCAGGAGGGTCAGCCCGCCGCGGTCGAGCAGGGCGCGGACACAGGCGTGACGCTCGAGCGCCGGCGCGGCGCTGCGCTCGTGGAGACAATCCGCCTCGCGGACCAGGAGCGCTCCGCCGAAGAAGCGCACCTCCCGTTCGAGAAGCCGGAGCTGGCCGCGCAGCCGTCCCTCCGACTGGTGCGCCCAGGCGAGCAACAGCTGGGCATCCAGCGCGAACAGGCGAAGCCCGGCGCGGTCCGCCAGCGCGCGCGCCGCCTGCTCCGCCTCGACGGCATCCGGCCCGCGCAGCTGCACGAAGGTGGCGCCCACCGGTCCGGCCTCCCGCAAACGCCGGATCAGCGCGTCCAGCGCGGCGCCGAAGGCGCCTGCCCACGCCGGATCGGCCGCGGGCAGACGTTCCCAGGGCTGTTCGCGTGGGTCGAGGGCTTCGGTGCCCAGAAGCCAGCCCAGCACCTGCACGTCCGTCAGAAGCGGCAGCGAGAGCGCGCGTGTCGTGCGCTGCGGTTCGCTGCCGGCGAAGGCGACCAGGCCCCACGCCATCAGCGGGGCGCCAGGTGCAAAGCGCAACAGCGCCTGTGCCCGCTGTTCCGGTGTGGCGAGCAGCGTGGCCAGAAGCTCGGGCGAGGGAGCCCGCAGGTCCGCGCGTCCCTGGAGCTCCGCGAAGAGCGCACCCATCTCCGGACGCAGATGAGCGCCCAGCACCGCCAGGAGCGCGTCCACGTCGAAGGGCGACAGGCCGCAGAGCGCCGCGAGCCGATCCAGCGGCAGAGGCCCGAAGGCGGCGCGGGTCGCCTCCTCGCGGGCATGGCGGAGCGCCTCCCGCTCGGCGACCTCGGCGCGTTCGAAGGTGCCGCGGCCCGCGCGTTCCTGCAGCCGCCAGAGCAGCGCCGCAAGGCAGTCCGCGAGGTGCTCGCCGGGGTGCGCGTACACAGTCGGGGGAGGGCGGGAGGTCATCGGCGGGCGGACCGTAGCGCAATGATGGGCTTTCATGTCTGGTCAGGAGGGCCACGCTGATCGGGGACGACGTTGAATCGAGTCTTTCCAGATTGACTGGGTTGGCGGCGGATGGTTCCATGCCGCGCGCAGCACCCAACCTCAACAGGAGAAGTGGCATGCCGGACGTCGGTTACCGCAGCGTGGAGATCACCGTACTCAATTCCACCAAGGCCGACCTTTCAATTACAGGCGCGACCACCTCGGGCGCCAACGTGAGCTGGATCTCCGAAGAGCAGCCGAAGGAAAAGGAGCAGCTCGGCAGTTCCCAGAGTGCGGTGTGGGGTGTGATGACCGATGACGTCGATGGCTCGGCGATCGGCACCGTGGTGCTGACCGGGCTGGGCGAGGATCCGGTGTCGATCCACATGCAGAACCTTTCCAACGGTCAGAGCCAGGCCACGGTGCAGGCCAACGACAAGGTCCAGGGCCTGGTGGCGCCGATCCCCACCGGCGAGCAGAACCACTCGGCGTTTCAGGTCACTTTGATGGCGATCACCTCGGTGCCGAAGCTCGGGAAGCGCTGAGGTACTGCTCCACCGCTGCGCGTTGGGCGCCGCGGTCGTACGTCGGGCGTCGTGTCTGCGGGAATCCCGCACACGGCGCCCGTCGTGTTTCTGCTCAGGCGCCAGATTTCAGGCCCGCGGACAGGCGAACCTTCTTCGCGGCGGGCGGGGTCAGTCTTCGGCCCACGCCGTTTCAACCGTCCCGGCGGCGCTGTCCGAAGGCGCTCGCCCTTTCAGCGCGTCTCTTTGCGGCGACGCACCAGCGCCAGCGCCAGCGCGGCGAGGACGGTCATCAACCCGTCACCGCCCGCGTTCGCGCTGCAGCCGCAGCCGCCCGGTTCGTCGCCCGGGTTCACGCCGCCGTCGGCGTCGGTCCCCGCGTCGTGGCCGCCGTCGGCGACCATCCCCGCGTCCTCGTTCATCCCGGCGTCTTCCGACGTGCCCGCGTCTTCCGA
>JADGHL010000128.1 GCA_019686135.1 Myxococcaceae bacterium
GCGCGACGATCCGATCGAGCGGGGACTGGATCGCTTTGTAGACACGACCCATCCCGCCCGTCCCGATCACGTCGATGATCGAGAAGCGTCCATTGAGCACCTTGCCGACCAGCGGGTCGGAGGCGTTTTTGGGGCCGGAGTCGCCCTCGATCATGGGGTACCCGCTCGCACACGCTATCACGGTCTCCAGGAGCGCTCCCGGAGGGGGCCCGCGTGCAATTTTCCAGGCGCCGTTCGCGGGGGCGCGATGCGGGGACCTACGGCCGCCGACCTGCTGCTAGCCTGACGGGCGCTCAACCAACCGGGAGCGCGCGATGAAATTCAGCCTCAACCCCAGCACCACGAGCGTGCTGCACCTCAACCTCACGCTCGGCGCCGAGCGGAAGACAATCTTCAAGGCGTTCACCTCGGCGGAGTCGATGAAGCAGTGGTGGCTGGGGGACGGCGCTCAGTCGGTGACGGTGAAGTCGTCGCCGAAGACGGGTGGAGAGTGGTTCCTCCAGTACAGGACCCCGGGCGGCACCGCGGTCACCCAGGAGGGTGAGTGGCGTTCGGTGAGCGAGGACATGCTCGTGCTGAACCTCGGCCCGGATTCGCTGCACAAGCAGGACGGCGGGACGTTGGTCACGATCGAGCTGCGCAAGGGCGAGGGCGGAAAGACGTTGTTGTCGCTCACCCAGGAGGGCCTCGCCGACGGCGTCGCCCAGGAGCGTCAGCGCAAGGAGTGGATTGCGCGGCTGGACCGGCTCTCGAAGGCGGTGGCGTAGGGTTCGGGGGTGCGTCCGGTGCATCGCATTTTCCTGATGGTGGCGTTGACGACCGCGGTCGTCCCTGCATGCCGGCATGGCGCGCCCGGCGCTCCGTCCGACGTCGACGCCGGGACCGGTGCAACCGCCCCACCTCCGCCTCCGGCGCCCCGGGTGATGCGCGGCCGGGCGATGTTCCACGACGCGTACTGTGGCGGCGCGATGCCCACGCCGGACCGGCTCTCGCGCCTGCAGCGCCCGGCCTCCAACGTCGCCTTTTTCGTCCTTGCCGGCACACGCAACAGCTCGGCGGAGCCCGTCGCGCGCTTCGTCACAGAACCGGACGGCACCTTCACGCTGCCCGAGCTCTCGCCTGGGACGTACTGCGTCGTGCGACAACCGCTCACCGCCGACGAAGAGACGCGGCTGCTCGCGCTCCCGCCGCCCGCGCCCCGCCCGCCGCCGAAGACCGGGCAGACCGACGTCGACGAAGTCTGCCTCCAACGCCTGCGGCTTCAGTGCGACGCGACCTGGACGGTGGGCGGGCGGAACTTCGTGCCGTCCCTCTCGCTCAGCGGCTCCACGTGTCCATGGAACCGCCCCTGCACCCGCTACCACGGACCTCTGCCGCCGCGAGCCGCGCCTGCGCCTTCCCTCGGCCCGCAGTGACGGCGCTGATGGCGGCGGCAGTCGTGTTCCTGGGTGCCGCAGCGGACGCCGCGCCGGCGGAGTCATCCGGTTACGAGCGCCGCATGGTGGACCGCGCGCTGGCGGAGCTTGGCCGGCGCGTCGATCCGTCTCCTTTCGGCAAGCGCATCCGGACCATCTACATCGTCGCCGGCGACATCATCGCTCCCGACGACCCGTATCCGCGGCTGCTGAACGTGGTCCACGTCACGACGCGTGACGAAGTCATCCACCGCGAGCTCCTCTTCGCCGAGGGTGAGGTGTGGGATCCGGCGCGCGTCGCGGAGACCGAACGCAACCTGCGCAGCCTGTTCATCCTCGCGCTCGCGCGGATCGTCCCGCTCGACACCGGCGAGCCGGGCACCGTCGACGTGCTGGTCGCGACGCGCGATCTGTGGAGCATCCGCTTCAACTCCAGCTTCAACGTGGCCGGTTCGCTCCTGCAGTTCCTGCGGATCCGTCCCACCGAACAGAACCTGCTCGGGTTCGGCAAACAGCTGTCCGGCGATTTCGAGCTCCGGCTGGACACGCTGGGGTTCGGGCAGGAGTACGTCGATCGCCGCGTCTTCGGAACGCACCTGCTCTTCGGAGAACGCGCGCGGCTCTTCTTCAACCGCGCGACCGGCGCGCTCGAAGGGAGCGAAGGGCTGATGCAGCTGGGGCGGCCGCTGTTCTCGCTCCAGACGGAGTGGGGTTTCGAGACGACCGTGGCCTGGGACCAGCGCCGCGTGCGCCTCTTCCGCGGGGCCGACATCGAGGCGCTCACCGCGGCGGACGGCGAGCCGGTCCCGTGGATCTACGACCGCCGCGAGCTGGAGGCGACGGCGCTGTACACCCGTTCCTTCGGCGCCGACTTCAAGTGGAACGTCTCCGCCGGCGCCGGCGCGTACGCCCACGCCTATCGGCCGCCGGAGGAGGAGGTCCTCACTCCGGCGCAGCGCGCGCTCCTCGAGGCGGAGATCCTCCCCATCTCCGAGGATGCCGCGTACGCCAAAGTGCAGCTTCACGCCTTTTCGCCCACCTACCGCGTGCTGCGGAACGTGGAGTCGTTCGCGCGCTCCGAGGACTACCAGGTCGGGCCGGGCGTCCGCGCCGAGCTCCGCGCAGGCGGGCTGTGGGATGGGCATGCGCCCGGCGTCGAGCCCTTCATCGAGGCCGGGGCGAGCGCGCACTACCGGGAGGTGCTGGGCGATTCGCTCCTTGCCGTCTCCGCCGGCGCCAGCACCCGCGTGTGTCCGGAAGGATGCCCGCGCGATGGTGCCACCTGGGTCAACCAGCGCTTCGCCGCGGAGCTCCTCTTTGTGACGCAGACCATCGGCCCCGGCCGCTTCGCGTTGCGCGGGCTCTACGAAGCGCACCGCCGGGAGCTCGACCGCCGCGTGGTGCTGCTCGGCGGAGGGAACGGGCTTCGGGGCGCACCGCCGGAGCTGCTCGCCGGAGACCGGATGGGCCTGGTGAACTTCGAGTACCGCACGCTGCCGCTGGAGGTGCTGACGCTGCACCTGGGCGCGGTGGCGTTCTACGACGTGGGGACGGTGTTCTCCGGAGCGGGGCCGCCCACGCAGACGGCCGGCGTCGGCCTGCGCCTATTGTTCCCGCAGTTCGACGTCGAGCCCATCCGCATCGACTTCGGCTACGTGCTCGCGGGCGGCGCCAACCCGCGCCCCGCCGACCGCCTCTCCTCCAGCTTCGGGCAGGTGGAGCGCTACCGCCCGGCCTTCCTCGATGCGCCGCTTCAGTAAAGCCCTCGACGTGGGGAAGACGCAGAGGTAGGCGATGCCCATGGCCCACGAGCCGAGATTGCCTCCGCGCCGCAGACGCTGGGTAAACCTCACCATCATCGCCGTGGTCGTCGCGCTGCCGATCGCGATGTTCGTCCTGTTGCAGGTGATGGCCGCCTACACACGGTCGGGGACGATCGACGAGGTGTGGTTCGCGGACACGGATCGTGGTCCGCGCATCATCGGCCGCGACCAGGTGGTCACCGGCACCGAAGCCCGACCCACGGTCCGCAACCGCCTCGTCCTCGTCGACGCTCGCCGCGGCGAACGCATCGCCCGCGAACACGTCCCCGTGCCGATGCGCTTCCTCGACGTCCAGGGCGGCGCGCTGTGGTTTGCGCCGCGGCACGGCACCGGGAACATCGAGGCGCGCGATCCCGACACGCTGCGCCTTCTGCCGAACGCCAGCCGCGAGCCCTCCAGGGTCGAGCCGTCCCCGGCGGTGGATCCGCTGGTGCCCGTTGTCGACCTCGGCGGCAGGCGCCTCGACGCGAGCGCCGGCGCCTTCACCTCCGCCGGCTTCTTGCGCGATCAGGTCACCGGCGCGCCGATCGTCCTCGACGGCAAGGCGGCGCTGGTCATCCACCGTCCGCCGGAGGATCCGCAGAGCACGCTTCTGGTCTCACGGGTCGAAAGCGATCTGAAGCCGGTGTGGACCGCCCGGCTGGAGCGGCAGCGCGCGGTCCGTGCGGCGCATGTCGTCGACGGCGCGGTGGTCATCGTCACCTCGGGTGCGGCGCGCGACTTCGCGATCGCCGTGGATCTGTCCTCGGGCCGGACCCGCTGGGTCCATTACTTCTGAGCGGCGACGGGTCAGGGCAGATCCGTCCGCAAGAGCTCCACGAACAGCACCCCGGCGAGATCGTCGAAGAGCCGGTGGGAGGCGATCACCCCGCCGCAGTGGAGAGGCTCGCGGGCGATGGTCAGCACCTTTGTCTTGAACAGCACCGCGTCCCAGAACGGCCCGGACTCCGGCGGCACCAGCATCCGGCGGATGAGCTCGCGCGGCCACGGCACCACTTCGGTCGGATCGGCGTCGCTGGTGGTGGTGAAGCAGTCCAGATCCACGTCGAGGACGATCGACCGGGCTTCGCGGATCAGCGTCTCCGCTTCGCGCGCCTCCGGGCTCTGCCCCACGCCGGCGAACCCGTCCGCGAGCCGGTCGATGGTGGGCACCGCGAGGATCCGGTGCTTCTCTCCGCGGCGGTCGACGTATTCGGTGCGCTCGAGCGCGCCGCGCGGCTTCGCACGGGCGATGACGATGGCGTCCTTGATGATGCCCGCCTCCATCGCCGCGAGCACGTGGTCGTAATTGCGCACGTCCAGCGACCACCGCGCGAACTCGTCGAGCTGTCGGAGCGGGTCCTGCGCATCGGGGATCGCCGTCACGTCGGAAGGCGGCACCAGATCGAGGTGTCGGTCCAGCGTCACGAGCAGCCCCGGGCGTGTGTCGGCCAGCCCCAGCGCCCAGCACGGGAACGCCAGCCGGTGCGGATCGAAGATGAACGCGTCCTTCGGGCCGCGACCCCGCAGCGACAGCCGGGTCACGCCCGCCAGCCTCAGGTGATCGGTCTCGTCCACGCGTCGAAGCTACGCACAGGTTGCCTTTGTGCACAGCGCGCACGTCCGCCGCGCTACGGGATGGTGATGTACGCGTAGTCGAGGCACATCTCGTCGCTGGTCCCTTCGCCCCACGTCACCGGCTTTGTCGTCGGATTGTCCCAGGTGCACGAGAGGATGCGCTGTTCGCCTGCGGCGTATTGGTAGGGCTGCTCGAAGAAGTAGAACTGCTGCCAGTGGAAGTTCCACGCGGGGATGTCCACGAAGCACGCGCCCCTCGTGGTGGTGACCTTGATGTGCTTGCCGAGCGTGTGCATGTGCGGGAGCACGCCGTAGACGGTCAGGCCGATCGGAGCGGCCTTCTCGGTGGACTGCACCGAGTAGTTGGAGCTCATCGGCGGAATGAGGAACGACGCCTCTGCCTGCGGGACGATGTACGCCGGCCGCACGGTGCTCCTCGCGTACTGCAGCTTCACCGTGGTGCGGTCCGGCACCGGGGCGGCGGCGCTGGTGTTGTAGTGGATCTGCATCACGAACACCGTGCCCGGGATGAGGTGCACGCCGGTGCCGGCCGGGAACTGCGTCGCCGGTGAGCCGGGCGCCCACGCGCCCACCACCTGAGGACTGGGCGTCCCCGGTCCGCCGAAGCACGTCCACCCCGGTCCTTCAGTGGCGTCGTCCTTCGCCTGCGCGTCGCCCGCCGCCGCGGAGTAGAGGAGCACGTGGTGCACCTCCTGGCGCTGACCCGGGAGGATGTCGAACCCGACCACGTCCACCGAGCGGGTAAGCCCCGGATCCACCACGAAGCAGTGGTAGTCGTCCGGTCCGGCGGAGGTGGACGGGGTGTAGTCGACGCCAGAGTCGAGCGTCGCATCGACCCACGGCAATCCGGCCTGCTCTTCTCGCGGCGGCGGAGCGTCGTTTGGGTTGCCCTCGGGCGCGCCGCCGTTCGCCCACGCGACGATCGTGTCGATCTCCGCCTGCGTGAGGCGGCGTTCGTTCTGGTAGCGGTTGCACGCGGGGTCCGGCATCCACGGCGGCATCCGCTTCTGCGCCACGGCGTCTGCCATCGCCAGGCTCATCGCGCGGGCCTGGGCGTACTCCTTGAGCGCGAACGGGGCGATTCCCCCCTCGACGTGGCAGCCCTGGCACCCCGTCTGGACGATCGGGAGAACGTCCGCGTACCAGGTCGGCGTGGCCGCGCTGCCGCCGTCCGATCCGCTGGACGGTCCACCGGGCTGTCCGGCGTCCGGCTGCAGGAGCGCGCCGTGGTCGGGGCCGCAGGCCCAGAGCGCCAGCGCGGCGGTGAGGGCCACGAGGGGCGTTCGCATGGTGGGAGTCTTGGCCGTGGGCGGGCCGGCTGTCGAGCGGCCCGCGGTTCCGTTCGCGGCCGGGTGCGATACAAGCGGCACGACATGCGCCTTTCACTCCTCGCGCTGCTGTTCGCTCCCCTGATGACCCACGCCGCCGACATTCACTCCGCTCCGCCGTACGATTCCTTCCTCCGCGAGTACGCCCAGACGCGCCGCTACAACAACGGCCGCCCGGTGGGGATCACCATTACCCCGGACTCGAAGCACGTGCTGTTTCTGCGCTCGGGGCCGAAGGACACGGTGCAGGCGCTCTACGCGTTCGACGTCGACACCGGGAAGACCGAACCGCTCCTCACTGCCGAACAGATCCTCCACGGCGCATCCCAGGAGCTGACCGTGGAGGAGAAGGCGCGGCTGGAACGCATGCGCAGCGCCGCGCGGGGGATCATCGGCTATCAGCTCTCCGAGGACGGGCGCTTCATCGTCACCTCGGTGTCCGGGAAGCTCTATCTGGTCGAGCTCGCCACGCGGAAGGTGCGCGAGCTGCACACGGGTGATGGCGCGCCGCTCGATCCGCGGTTCTCCCGCGACGCAAAGAAGCTCGCCTATGTCCGCGGCGGCGAGCTGTACGCGCTCGACCTGACGCATGACCGCGAGATCCGCCTCACCCACGACGCCAAGGAGCTCGTCACCAACGGCCTTCCCGAGTTCGTCGCGCAGGAGGAGATGGGCCGCTTCGCCGGGTTCTGGTGGTCGCCCGACGGCCGGTACCTCGCCTACGAGCACGCAGATGCCTCGCAGGTGGAGAAGTTTGCGATCGCCGATCCCACCCACCCGGAGCGGGGCGCGGTCACCTTCCCGTATCCGAGGCCGGGCCGGGCGAACGCCGAGGTGAAGCTGGGGATCGTCCCCTCCAGCGGCGGTCACACCGTCTGGGTGAAGTGGGACCGCGCGGCCTATCCGTACCTCGCCACGGTCCGCTGGCCGAAGAAGGGCCCGCTCACCATCCTCGTGCAGAACCGGACCCAGACCGAGGAGGTGCTCTACGCGGTCGATCCGAAGACCGGCGCCACGAAGGAGCTGTTGCGCGAGCACGACGACGCGTGGCTCAACCTCGATCAGTCGTTCCCCCGCTGGCTGGAGAACGGCGAGGGCTTCCTCTGGTACACCGAACGCAACGGCGGCCCGGAGGTGGAGCTGCGCCGGGCGGATGGCTCCTGGGAGGCGTCGCTGATTCCGCCCGACGTCGGGTTCGATTCGCTGCTCGGCTTCGACGACGCCACTGGCACTGCGTACTTCAACGGTTCGCCGGACGCGACCGAGCTGGCGCTCTACCGGGTGACGAGGGGCAATAGGCCCGAACGGGTGAAGACCGATCTGGGCGATGTGCCCGGGATGGTGACCGCGCAGCTATCGAGGGACGGACACGTGCTGGTGGTCCAGGAGGCGTCGCTTACGACGGCGATGCGCGCCACGGTGTGGCGGACCGACGGCACGCGGATCGGCGAGCTTCCGTCGGTGGCGCTGGAGCCGCCGTTCGTGCCGTCGATCGAGCTGCGGCAGGTGAAGGCCGGCGCGCCCGAGCCCTTCTATGCGTACGTCGTTCGGCCGCGGAGCTTCCAGAAGGGGAGGAAGTACCCGGTGCTGGTGCAGGTCTACGGCGGCCCGCACCACATGGAGGTCGACCACAACATCGCGACGAAGTTGCTCCCGCAGTGGTTCGCCGATCAGGGCTTCATCGTCGTCGCCACCGACAACCGCGGCACCACGAATCGGCGCGGGCGGAAGTGGGAGCGGATCATCAAGGAGGACCTCGCCGGCGTGACGATGGACGACCAGGTCGCGGTGCTCAGGCAACTCGGCAAGGAGCTCCCCGAGCTCGACCTGTCGCGCGTGGGCATCATGGGCTGGTCCTTCGGCGGCTACATGTCCGCGCTGGCACTCTTGCGCTACCCGGACGTGTTCAAGGCCGCGGTGGCCGGCGCGCCGGTGACCGACTGGCGCGACTACGACACGCACTACACCGAACGCTACATGGGCCTGCCGGACGCGCAGGCGCAGGCATACGACCGCGCGTCGCTGCTCACGCACGCGGACAAACTCAAAGGGAGCCTTCTGCTGATCCACGGCACCGCCGACGACAACGTCTACTTCTTCCACACGCTCAAGTTCTCCGACGCCCTGTTCCGCGCCGGCAGGCCGCACACCGTGCTCCCGCTCTCGGACTTCACCCACATGGTGGCGGATCCGTTGGTCACCGAGCGCCTGGAACAGCGGATTGCGGATCACCTGAAGCGGGCGCTCATGCCGTAGCGCGGTACGTCCGCGCCTGGAGTAGCGTCCGCCGCGCATGTCCTTCCGGACGAAGATCCTGCTGGCGTTGATCGCAGTCGGGGTCGCGCCCGCGCTGGCGATGAGCGTGCTGTCGTGGAACGCCAACCGCGAAGAGCTGGTCTCCACGGTGGGCGGCGCGCAGCGGGAGGTGGCTGAGGAGGCGGCGCGCTTCGCGGACGGCTACGTCCAGCAGGCGATCGACGATCTACGCCGCGCGGTCGACTACATCCCGTTCGCCCAGCTCTCCAGGGACGAGCTCGGGAAGGTGCTCGCCATCCCGTTTCGCCAGATGCCTGCGCTGGAGTCGGTAGCCGTGCTGGACGAGCGCGCTGACGCGGTGGTGCCGCCGATGGTGCGGACCGCCCGGCTCCAGGCGCACCTCGGCACCTTCGCCGAACGCATCCCCTTCCGCGCTGCGCTCGAGGACGGGCTCGCCGTGGGCGCGCCGTGGAAGGACGACGCCGACGGGCTGCCGCGCCTGGCGGTGGCGGTGCGTATCGACGCATCGGAGCCTGCGGCGACAGCGGAGTTTGCGGCGACGGAGTCTGCGGCGTCGGAGCGTGCGGCGGCGGAGGGTGCGGCGGCGGAGTCTGCGGCGGCGGAGTCTGCGGCGGCGGAGGGCCCGCGGGTGATCGCCGGAGAAGTGTCGCTCGCCGCGCTGGTGCACAGGCTCGAGGAGCTCTCGCGGCCGGACCGCGTGGCCGCGCTCATCGCCCCGGACGGCGCGCTGGTCGCGAGCGCCTCCTCGAAGCAGGCGGCGGGCGTGATGGACGATCCTGCGTGGACCGGCCTGGCCCACGACGTAACCCGAGATGGGACCGCGAAGGTTCAGGCGCTCGGGACGCGGGACGGGCGCGAGTGGCTCGCCGCCGCTGCGCCGCTGCCGGAGCTCGGCTGGACGCTGGTGTTGGCGCGCCCCGCCCATGCCGCCTTCAGCGCGGCGGAGCGGGTGGCCCGCTACGTCATCTATTGGGCGGCGATCGCGCTGGTGCTCACGCTGGTGCTGGGGCTGTTCGTCTCCCGCGGCATCAGCCGCCCGGTCGGCGCGCTCTCTGCGGCCGCGGAGGCGCTGCGCGCCGGCGACTACGGCCGCCGCGTCGAGGTGGCCTCAAAGGACGAGCTGGGAAGCCTCGCCGCCACCTTCAACGCGATGGCCGAGGAGATCGCCCGCCGCGACCGGGAGATCCGCGCCTTCAACGACGAGCTCCAGCGGCGGGTGGAGGAGAAGAGCGCCGAGCTGCAGCAGGCGCGCGATCAGATCGAACGTTCGCGGCGGCTCGAGGGTCTGGTGTCGCTCGGAGCGGGGCTGGCCCACGAGATGAACAACCCGCTCACCTCCGTGCTGGGCATCCTCTCGCTGGTGAAGGACGACATCCCCCGCGGCACCCCGAACGCGGATCTGCTGGAGGTCGCCGCCCAGGACGCCGCCCGCATCGCCCGCATCGTCGAGCGCTTCCGCCGCTTCGTGGAGCAGGAGACGTTCGCCCCCGAGCGGTTCGATCTCGGCCAGGTGGTCAAGGATGCGATCGCCCTCGCCCGGCCGGAGCTCGACGCCGCGAAGGTCCGCGCCCGGGCGACCCTCCCCGAGGGCGCCCACCCCGTCTCCGGCGATCCGAAGCAGCTCGCCGAAGCCATCCGTCAGCTCCTGCTCAACTCCGCCCAGGCCATGCCTGAAGGGGGCGAGCTCTCCGTGCAGCTCTCTGAACCGGAGAAGGGCGCGCTCAAGCTCACAGTGTCCGACACCGGCGAAGGGATCCCCGAGGCGCTGCGTGAACGCGTGTTCGATCCATTTTTCACTACGAAACGCGACAGCGCCCGGCTGGGGTTGGGGCTCACGCTCGTACATCGCGTCGTGCAGGCCCACCATGGCAGGATCCTGCTCGAGAGCGCGCCCGGAAAAGGGACGACCGTCACCGTCCTTCTGCCCGGCGCAGCGGGGGCTGCGCATCTCCGATAGGGATGGGTGATGAAGGGCCGAGCGCTGGTGGTCGATGACGAGTCCGGCATCCGGCTGCTGTTGCAGCACGCCCTCATCCGCGCGGGCTTCGACGTGGAGACGGTGGAGGACGGGGACGCGGCGCTGGCGCTGTTGCGCACCCACGCCTTCGAGCTGGTGCTCACCGACAAGAACATGCCGGGCATCGACGGTGTGGAGCTGGCCCGGCGCGCCCGCGCGCTCCACCCCGGGCTCTGCATCGTGCTCGTGACCGGTTTCGCCAGCGAGCAGTCCGCGCGCGACTCCGCAGGCATCGTCGACGCCTACCTCACCAAGCCGTTCTCGGTGCAGGACCTGCGCGGCAAGCTGGAGGATCTGCTCGAGCGCCGCCGCGCGCAGTCCGATCCGTCCCGCGCCCCGAAGGAACCGGCTCCGCCGCTGCCCGCCCAGGTGGCGCTGCTCGTCTCCTCCGACGCGCGGCTGGGCGCGCTCACCGCCGCCACCATCGGCCTCGGCATCCACCTCTGCCGCGCTGCGGGCGCGGACGAAATCGGCGCGCTGCCGGAGGGCGCGGTGCTCCTCGTCGACGGCGAGAGCTGCACCACCGAGGTGTACCGCGCCATCTGGCGCCGCCAGGCGAAGGACCGGCACTTCGCCGTGGTGCTGGTCACTCCGCCCGGCGACTTCCACGCGGCGATCAACGCGGTGTCCCTGGGCGCGCGCGCCCACCTCACGCTCCCCGCCACCACGCAGTCCCTGATGGAGGCGCTGCGTGCCCGCCCCGGAGCCGGCCAGTGACCTCGGAACCCCCGAGCGGCGGTCGCCGCCTGATCCTGGTGGGCGCCGCGCTAGCGATGGGAGTCGTGGCCGCCGCCTGGCTGCTCTTCGATCGTTTCGTGCGCGAGCGCCCCGATAGGCCGGCGCCGCCGGTGACCATCGTCCCGGCACCTTCGCCGGAGCCGGCGAAGGACGCGGGCCGCCCGGCGCCCGTTGTCACCCAGGCGCGGGTGGTGTCGGTCAAGGGCGATGTGCGGCGGAGCTTCGATCCGGATCGTCTCCACCCGAGCGATCGCGCCTGGACGCCGGTGAAGGTGGGCGAGCTTCTGGGGCAGAACGAACGGCTGCGCACGGCCGGCGGCGGCACCGCCGAGCTCGCCGTGGGCGAGGCGTCGTCCATCGTCGTGAGCGAGGCGACCGAGGTCGGAGTGATCGAGCTCTCGGAGGCGGTGCAGCGCTTCAAGCTGGTCCGCGGCCGCGTGACCGCGGATTCGGCGCCGGGCGGCAGGCGGACGCTGCGCATCGAAGGCGAGAACGGGCAGACGGCCTCCACCGAAGGCGGCCGCTTCAGCGTGCTGGCCACCGCCCGCACCTTCACCGTGGCCAGCGAGCGCGGGCAGGTGAACCTCGCGTCCGCGGGCAAGGTGGTGACCGTGGGCGCGGGCGAGCAGGCTTTCGTGCCCGGCAACCTCGCGCCGTCGGCGCCGTCGAAGATCCCGGTGGAGGTGCTGCTGCTCGCCGCCGGACGCCGCGGGAGCTGCGAAGAGATCCACGGCACCGCGGCGGTGGGCAGCGAGGTCCGGGTGGGCGATCGGCTGGCGATGGTCGATGAGCGCGGGCGCTTCGCCATCCAGCTCGAGCCGGTGCGGGGCAGAAAGTCCGTTACCGTACGCACGCGTGACGCGGCTGGACACGTCGTCGAACGCGTCGTGAAGTGCGCTCCCCGCGGCCGAAAGAGCGAGGTCGACGACATTGCGATCAAGCGCTGGCACAAGCGGTCGAAGTGAGCGTGCCGCGCTCGCCGCGCTGATCCTCTGGGGGGCCGCGGTCGCCGCCGAGCCTCGCGAGCCGGCTCTCCGCCTCGAGCCCTCCACCTTCCGCCTCTGGAAGGACCGGAGCGCGGCGGTGATCATCGAAGACGTGAAGGCCATCGACGCGCTCGAGCTGTTCACATCGCTCGGGCGGTTGGAGGCGCCGGCGCGTTCGGGCCCCGGGCGGTTCACCGCGACGTGGCATCCGCCCGATGAGGGGTTCCCCCAGCTCGCGCTGTTCACCGCGCACGTTCGCCAGGATGGCCGGTGGCGGATCCTCCACGGGGTGCTGCCGTTGTGGGGCCTGGGCGACGCGGTGGTGAAGGCCACATCCTTTGCGCGGATCACCGTGCGCATCGGCGACCGCAGGTTCGGACCGGTGCGCACCGACGCCGCGGGTGTGGCGCGGGTGCCTGTGGAGGTCCGCCCCGGCGAGACGTCCGCCTGGCACGGCGCCCGTGAGATTCCTCTGGGCGTGCCGACCGGAACGCGCGCGCTCGCCAGTGCCGCCACGCGCTCGCTGGAGAGTGCGGGTGAGGCACAGGTGACAGTGTCGTTGTTCGCGGTCACGCCTTCCGGCGATCCGCTCCCTTCGCCGCGCTGGAAGGTGACCGTCGATCGCGGCTCGGTGTCCGCGCCGGCGCCGGATGGCGCGGGCGGCGTCGTGGTCGTGTGGTCGGTCCCCGCCGGTGCGCCGGGAACGGTGGCGCTGCGCGCAAAGCTCGAGGGCGCACCGGAGGTGTCCGCCACGCTCGCGCTCCCCGTGGTCGAAGTCGCGCGTCCGCCTCCGCCTTCGCTGCCTCACGCGAATCGTCTCACCATGTCGGTTGCGCCGCGGATCGGCGTCGTCTCCAACTTCCACGACGTCTCCGCGCCCGAGCTCGCGGTGGAGGCCCACGCGCAGATCGCCGCCGGACCCGGGCAGGTGCTGCTCGGCGCCGGCCTGGGGACCTTCGCGTTTGCGCCGCCGCCCAACGCCTTCGGCGCCACCGGCGCCACGCGCTATCTCCCGCTCCTGGCGCAGGCGGGCTACCGGTTGCCGATCTCCGAGCCGTTCGCCGTCGCCGCGTTGGTGGAGGGCGGAGTGGCCCGGGTGTCCGACGCGTTGCAGCTGCCGGGCGAGCCACGGGTGGAGGGCTCGAGCTGGGTGCCGGCCGGCGCTGCGGGCGCGCGCGTCGAGCTCGGCGTGTGGCGAGGCGCCGCGGCGCTCACCGTGCGCGGTCTGTGGGCCGGCGATCCCGCGCTGCCCACGTTGACCGGACGGTTCGCCGGCCTGTCGGCGGCGGTCGGCTACCGCCTCCAACTGTTGTAACGCGACGGTGTGGGTGTGTACCCGCGTCGAGGCGCCGGGCCGGTTCTGGCACCATGCCGGACGTGATCGATGCCCGGACGCTGAATTTGATCGCGCTCTGGTGCGCGGCCGGCCTTCTGGCCTTCGGCTGCGCTCCGAACGGTGCGCTTCCAGCTCCGACCATCCACAGCGTCTCCCCGGCGGAGGTGGAGCAGGGTCAGCGCATCCCGATGACGATCACCGGGACGAACTTCTTCGTCCGCGCGTACCGCCGGCTGGGAGAGCGCGTCACCGTGGACGAGACCTTCGTGGTCCGCGTGGGCGAGGTGGCGCTCGACGCAGTGGTGCGGCACAGCGACACCGAGCTCGTCGCCGAAATCCCCGAGGACATCCCACCGGGGCGTTGGGCGCTCACCGTGGAGGGACCGACCGGGACCACCACGCTGAACGACGCGCTCACCGTGCGCCCCGCCGGCTGCGACAGCGGCTGCGTCGCCGCGGTCGATGCCGGCGCCGACGGTGGCGCGGGCGTCTCAGACGCAGGCGTCGACGCCGGCTGTTCGGGCTGCCCGTTCCCGTTCGTGCCCTCCAACTTCGACCCCGCGGCGATTGCTCCGCCCACGAAGTCCACCGACCTCACCGGCTGCGCGACGGGCTTCAACTCGACCGACGACACCTGGGTGAACCCGTGCTCCGGCCTGGGCTTCACCGTCACACCCATTACGCTGCCGGGCGGTGGCGAGGCGCGCGTTCTGGCGACGCGGGATCTGAGCCTGCCGAACAATGCGATCATCGGCTTCTTCGGTTCGCGGCCGGTGATCCTCGCGGTGTACGGGAACGCCACGATCGATGGGACGATCCTCGCGAACTCCAGTCTCGAGCTTCTGGCGCGGTCCGGAGCCGGCGCGGATCCTCCGGTGTGCGCCACGCGCGGCGGCGGCAGCCCTGCGACGAAGACGTCGGGTGGCGGAGGCGGCGGCGGGTTCGGTACCGCGGGCGGGAACGGCGGCGCCGGCGTCAACCGAGATCCGGGTGGTGCGGGCGGCGCGCCGGTCGCCACCATCGCCCCGGAGCCCCTCCGGGGTGGCTGTCCCGGCGGCGCAGGAGGCGGCGGCGCGCCCGGTGGCAGCGGCGGCGGCGCGCTTCAGGTGACGGTGGCGGGCCGGCTCACGCTGCGCGGGCGCATCAGCGCCAGCGCGGTCGGCGGCGAGGGCGGGACGAATGCCTCCTCAGGTGGCGGCGGCGGCGGGAGCGGCGGGATGCTGCTG
>JADGHL010000243.1 GCA_019686135.1 Myxococcaceae bacterium
CATGGCGACTGACGAGACCACCACGGACCTGCCCAAGACCGAAGAGGAGTGGCGGAAGCGCCTCTCGCCAGAGGAGTTCCGGGTGCTGCGCCAGGCGGGCACCGAAGCCCCGTTCACCGGCGAGTACACCGACACCAAGACCCGCGGCGTCTACCGCTGCCGGGCCTGCGGCCAGAAGCTGTTCAGCAGCGAAGCCAAGTTCGACTCGCACTGCGGCTGGCCGTCGTTCTTCACCCCGCTCGCCGGCGACGCGGTCCGCTTGCTCGAGGACCGCTCGCTGGGCATGGTCCGCACCGAGGTCCGCTGCGCCCGCTGCGGCTCCCACCTCGGCCACGTCTTCGAGGGCGAGGGCTACCCCACGCCGACCGACCAGCGGTACTGCATCAACAGCATCTCGCTGACCCTGGAGCCGGCCGAGTCATAGTCAGGTCGGGGTTCCGGCCATGCCAGCGGTCGGCGCACGGCCGCGGCCACTCCCGCCGGCCGGCTCGTTCCCGTCACCAGCCCGTCGTCGCGTCCTTCGCCCCGGGCACCAGCTAGGACCCGGCGTTCCTCGCCCGGGCAGCAGCTAGGACCCGCTCTCCTTCTCCCTGCGCCGCAACTCTTCCTCGCGGCGGCGCAGGTCGGCCTCCCACTTGCGGAGCATCTCCTCGTCCTCGGCCCGGCTCAGTTTGCGCAGGAAATCCGGGTCGTCATCCGGGCCGATCGGGCGGGGACGGGGACGTTCGTACTCGGGGAAGCCGCTGCCCGCTCGCCAGATCCCGGCCGCGCCACCGCGGGCCTTCTCCGGCCGGCCAGCCACAAACCAGACGATCGGCCCGACCGGGGAGAACAACAGGATGAGCAACACCCAGACGGCCTTCGGCAGGTTACGCACGGCGTATTCGTCAGTGGACAGACAGTCGATCAGCGCGATCACGATCAGCGCCATGTCGACCAGGAACATGAGGCCGTACAGACGAATCACGCCGACATATTGCCGCAAGATCGTTTCCCGCGATGCCCCGCCCCGCGGACCACGGCGCGCCGCTGTCGCCGCCGGAGCTGCTGGGCGGCCGCCCAGGCCCGGGCCAGAGCGCCACTGGTCTCCGCTAAGCGAACCCTGGTAATGGCGCGCCCGCTGCGCCTAGGAACCCTCCGTCCAGAAGCGCTGCAGCCGAGCTAACGCATCCTCTTTAGACATACGGGCGACCTCACGCTCGTCCAGCCCAACTCGATGAAGTAGAAAATAGACAAGATCCGCCGGCAAGGTCTCCACCGGAGTCGCTGGAACTCCACGGTCCGGCCGCACACCGTCGCGTACGCACGCCCAGAACTCATCCTCCGACACGCGCAGCTGGTCGCGCAGGATATGTCCCCACAGGCTCGGTCCATAGGTGGAACGATCCGGCGGATGAGAGATCCGTGTCCGCAGCGTCGCGCCATCGGGAAGGTCGAACTCGTATGTCACATGGTGCGTACCGGTCCGCCCACGCGCGTCGCGTACCCTTCGCCAGCCCTCGTTCTTGCAGAACCGCTCATGGTCCTCACGGGTCGCCGATGGCCACGTCACGAGGTCGTTCCCACCAACCACTCGCGCAGCTGCTCGTCGGTGCTCAGCTCGACGAGCTGAACCAGACCCCAGTTGTCCTTGTGGTTCGGCGCGTCAAGCAGGTGATCCTGCCAGTCCTCGGCGTACTCGCGCAACGCGTCGATCATCTCGTCGATCGCGGCGTCAAAGGTGGCGCCATCGGCGGCGACCGGCAGGCCTGGAATGAACACGGACCAGCCGCCGCCCTCGGCGACGACCTGGGCGCGCGAAGGACAGACACAGGACAGGAAATGACGCAGCCGCTCACCATCGACCACCGCCGCAGTGACCTTGTCCCGCCGGACGGTCGCCGTGCGACCACGCTCCGCAGCATCCAGCAGATCCTTCAGCCTGGCCCGCGCGTCGCTGTAACTAGCGAAATGCACCGCAGACATCCCGCCTCCTCACCTCTCGGTCAAGCCTCGCGCGATTCCTCGCGTACGTCAAGTACGCCACGTACGTGGCGTCCCCGCCCATAGGATCGCGGAGTGGAATCCGATCGGCTGAGAGTGGCGGCGTTCGACGAGCTGGACGCGTACACCCTCTATGCGCTGCTGCGGCTGCGGGCCGAGGTGTTCGTGGTGGAGCAGGAGTGCGCCTACCTGGACCTGGACGGCCTGGA
>JADGHL010000129.1 GCA_019686135.1 Myxococcaceae bacterium
CCCCCGGGACAGGGCTCGTACAACCCTCCGCCGCCGCCCACGCACAACGTCCCGCCGCCTCCCGGCCAGGGCTCGTACAACCCGCCGCCGGGCCACGGGGGCCTCCCGCCCGGTCACGGCGCGCCGCCTCCGGGCCAGAGTTCGAACAACCCGCCCCCCGGCCATGGGGGCGTCCCGCCCGGTCACGGCGCACCGCCTCAGGGCCAGACCCCGAACAATCCGCCGCCGGGGCACGTCCGTCCGCCCGTGTTTGGAGGCGGTCCGGTGCAGATGACGCCGCCGCCGATCGACCGCAATCCCCCGCCGGATCCGCGTGGGCGCCCGCAGGTTCCGTACAAGGTCGAGCTTCCGCCGCCGCCGCAGCGCACCCTCGAGCGTCCGCCCAACGTTCCGCCGCCTCCTCCGGGCAGCCCGGTCGAGCGGCGCGAGGAGGTCCAGGCGCGGGACAAGGAGAAGCGCAGCGACTCCCGGACCCAGGTCGCGCCCGCTCGCGTCAAGGTCGTCCGGCCGGGCGTGGGCGGGGTGATGGCCCCGCCGCCTCCTCCGGTCCGCCGCTGATTTTGACCGCGTCCGAAGCCACCACGGCCGTCGCGCTCCGTTCGCGGCGGCCGTAGTTTTTGCGGGCACGCCGCCGGCTGTGGCATGACCTGATGCCGTATGACACTTCGGCGCGCCCTCGCGGCGCTGGTGGCAGGGATGGCGTGCGCGGGTCCGTCCTCCGCGTTCGCCTCCGGGTTCTTCTTCGGTGACAACGGCTCGCGGGCGCTGCAGCTGGGCGGCGCGTTCGCGGGACAGGCCGACGACCTCACCGCGATTCAGCACAACCCCGCAGGGCTGGCGCAGCAGCAGGGCTTCACGTTCCTGCTCGACGGGTTCGGGCTGAACCACGACATCTCGTTCTTGCGCAAGGACGCGGACGGGGGCACGCGCGGACCGGCGGTGACGAACACCGGCGGCGTCTTCCTGCTCCCGTTCGCGGCGGTGGGCTACGGGATGCCGCTCGGCGGACACCGGTTCACGCTCTCCGCTGGCGTGTACGGGCCGCCGTCGGTGGGGCGCTACACCTTCCCCGAGCCGGACTACACCGTCGTGGACAAGGACGGCCGGAAGACCTACGCGCGCGATCCGCGCAAGTACGCGCCGCAGCGGTACGGGCTGATCGAGAACGACATCATCATCCTGTACCCCACGCTCTCCGCCTCGTACGAGCTGCACCCGAAGGTGAGCGTGGGCGCGTCGCTGCAGTACGTGTACTCGCACCTCAAGTTCCGGATCGCCGCCACCAGCATCCTGTTCACGCCGGACTCGCAGATCGAAGAAGACCCGGCGTGGGACTCGGTCATGGGCATCGACCAGACCGGCGCACCGACCGTGACCGGCGTGCTCGGGGTGATGGTGCGGCCGGTGGAGACGGTGCAGATCGGCCTGTCGTATCGGCCGCCGGTGCCGATCCACGCATCGGGGCAGGCGGACGTCGCGCTCGGCGCGGTGGCGTCGCAGCTCTACGAGGTCGTCGGACAGAACGCGACCTTCACCATGACGCTGCCGCAGGAGCTCAAGCTGGGCGTGCACGTCCAGCCGCTGCCCGCGCTCGGCGTGAACGTGGACGCGGTGTACCAGGGCTGGCAGAGCGTCAGCGAGTTCGTGCTCACGCCGACGGACATCGCGCTGCAACCCAAATCGAACCCCGACGCGGAGCCGACGACGCTGGAGGCGATCCACATCCCCAAGCAGTGGCACCACATCTGGAGTATCCGCGGCGGCGCGGAGTACCGGTTCACGTTCGGGCTGACCGCGCGCGCGGGCGTCTTGTGGGAACAGCAGGCGTCGGGGAACGAGCGGCTGCACATCGACTTCCTCCACCCGACGCGGGCCTTCATCACCGGCGGCGCGGAGTACGCGCTGGGCCCGGTGTCGATCCTGCTCACCGGCGCGTATCAGCCGTCGCAGACGATCGAGGTGACGAACTCCGAGGTGCGTCAGGCGAACACCGATCCCGCGACGATGGGCTCGGTCGTCGGAAATGGCACGTACACCACGGGCGGGTGGATCGTCGGCGCAGGCATCCGGGGTAGCTTCGGCGGCGGCGGGCGGCCGGCCACCCCGGGCGTGAGAAACCTCAGCCCGGACGAGGGAGTGCTGACTCTATGAAGCGTGTGGCGTGCGCAGCGGCGGCGATCGCCGCGGGGATCTTCGCGCTGGCCGGATGCCCCGGCGGCGGGAGCAACGGCGGCGAGGACGCCGGGTTCGACGCCAACGACATCGACATCGAGGAGCCCATCATCAAGGTGTCGGGGACCGCGAAGGTCTTTCCCGAAGCCGCCACGTGGCTGCAGGACGCCGGGATGACCGTGCCCGAGCTCGCCGGGCTGACCCTTCGGGTCGAAGAACCGCTCAAGGCGGCGCTGAACGATCCCACCGGCGTGTTCGGGTCGGTGACGTTGGCCTCGGACGGGAAGTTCACGGTGGAGAACGTCGACACCTCCCAGGTGAACCTGGGGATCGCCGCGGGAATCCGCGACGAACGCGACGCCGGAACCTCCGGTTTCGTGCGCTCGGCGACGCCGCTGTTCGACGTGCAGCTCGCGCAGAAGAAACCGGACACGGACATCCTCGATGGCGTCGCGTGGGCGCTGCCGCGCGCGTTCCACGATCAGCTCACGAACGCCGTGTCGCCGGCGACGATCCTCTCGATCACGAACAACCAGTTCGACTCCTTGATCGAAGCCGGCTTCATCCTCGGCAAGGTGGTGGACGCGCAGGGCAACCCGGTCGCCGGCGCGAAGGTCGTCACCACCCCGGCCTCGTGGGGCGCGAACTTCTACTACCCCACCGAGGACCTGAGCGCGGTCACCCAGAACGGAACCAGCGCCAACGGTCTGTTCGTGTTCGTCCACACCGGCGGCCCCACCGAACCGTTCACGTTCACCATCGAGAACAGGCCCGAGTACCTGAAGCGGAACGGCGGCGCGGCGAGGGATGCGGCGCTGATCGTCGTGGTATCCCCGGGGCAGTGACGCGAGCGTCGAGGGGCCGTCAGCGCAGCGCAAGCCCGACGAGCCAATCGAACGCTCCAGGGAGGCGCCCCAACGCGGCGATGGTTGCGCGGCGCAGGCGTGGCCTTCGGGCGATCGCGAGCATCAGCCGGGTGAGCCGCTCGTAGCGTCCGAAGGTGGCACGCGCGTGCGCGACGTACGCGTCGAAAGCCTCCGCGCGCGCGTCGTGCCGGAGCGCCTCTGCCGTCATCCCTGCCAGCACCTCCGCGTTCTTCAGCGCGAGCGACAGGCCCTCGCCGGTGAGCGCATCGATGTAGCCGGCGGCGTCCCCGAGCAGCACGAGGCGATCGCGCACCTGCGCCCGCACGCGGCGCCAGAGGGGACCGGCGCCCTGCGCCGTCGACACGGGTGTTGCGCCGTGGACGCGTTCGCGGAGACGGGGGAAGCGCGCGAGCAGCGCGTCGAACGAGCTCCGTCCACCGAAGGCGTCCGGCTCCCAGAGAAACGCGATGCCGATCTGACCGGGTCCGCAGGGCGTGACGTAGGCCTCGGCGCCGGTTGTGAAGTGCACTTCGACGCAGTCGCTTCGGGGCACACCGGCGAAGTGGCGCCGGAGGCCGAACCGCGTCACGGGCGCTGCGACACCGTCGAGCCCTTCGGCGCGCCGCACGAGGGAGTGGAGCCCGTCGGCGGCGACCAGTAACCGAGCGCGAAGGCGATCGCGATCCGTTCCGAGGGTGACACCGTCCTGCTCGCGCCGATGATATCGGAGCGCCTCCCCATCGCGGACGACCGCTCCCCCCTTCACGGCACACTCCAACAGCGCCGCCGAGAGCGCAGTCCGGCGGATCCCCAGGCCGCCCGGAGCCGGCAAGGTCCCCTCGATGGCGCCGCTGTCCTCCTGGACGTAGCGGATTGCCCGGAAAGGCGCACAGTGGCGCGGGTCAATCCGCGCGCGGGCGCCCATCGCCTCGAGCACGCGGAGGCCCGCCGGCATCAATCCCTCGCCACACGGTTTGTCTGCGGGAAGCCTGCGCCGCTCGAGCACGACGACCCTGAGCCCCTGACGCGCGGCGTGCGCCGCATACGTCAGCCCGGCCGGGCCGCCGCCGACCACGGCCACGTCGTAGATCATCCCGGCGTTCCCCGCGGCGCCTTCGACCGAACCAGCGCCGCGGCGGATCTCGCGAGCTCGGTGGCGACGGTGAGGACATTCACCGCGCGCGGCGGAGAAAGCTCGCCGGCCAAGTAGCGCCGGAGCGCCTCGCCGCGACGGAGCTTGCCGCTGGAGGTGCGCGGGAGCGTGCCTGGCGCGACCACCTTCACGGTGTGCGGGCGGATGCCGGTCCGTTCGACGATGGCCGTGCGAATCCGTTCGGGCAGCGACGGATCCGCCGCCACTGCCTCGGCGATGATCAGCAACTCCTCGCTGCCCCCGGCGTCCGGCACGAACCCCAGCGCGACCGCGCAGCCCGTCCGCACGCCCGGAAGGTCGACGATGCAGTCCTCGAACTCCTGCGGCGCGTGGTTGGCACCGCGAATGATGATGAGGTCCTTCGCGCGGCCGGAGATGTACAGCTCGCCGTCGTGCCAGAAGCCCAGGTCGCCGGTGTCCAGCCAGCCATCCCGAAGCGCGCGG
The DNA here is from genome assembly GCA_019686135.1 of Myxococcaceae bacterium. Lineage (GTDB taxonomy): Bacteria > Myxococcota > Myxococcia > Myxococcales > Myxococcaceae > JADGHL01. The sequence continues at coordinate 4,636 of JADGHL010000129.1, forward strand.
GCGGTGGCTTCCGTGTCGCCGAGATAGCCCATCATCCGGGAAGGGCCGCGCGCGAAGATCCGCCCCACCCGATCCTCCCCGAGCGCGTGGCCGCCTTCGTCCCGGACCTCCACCTCGACGCCCGGAATCGGAACACCCACGGAGGCGAGCACGCGCACACCGGCCACGCCGCCCACCAGAACGTTGCGCTCAGTCCGGACCGGCGCGCACGGCACGGCGTCACCCCGCGCGCCGCCATCGGCGCGCTGGGCTGTCGGCGAAGCCGAATCCGAACGGTGCGCGACCAAGCTCGCACCAACCGCGCCACCCGTCCGGTCGTCACGCTCCATCGGGACTTGCGCGCCCGCCAGGACCTCGTCCTGTGCGACGCCACCTGCGAGCGGAGACCTGCGCGAAGCCGGAGGCGAACCGTGCTCGACCACGCGCGCGCCAGCCACGCCACTCATCGTATCGCTGCGCTTTGTCGGGCCCTGCGCGCCCGCCAGGACCTCGTCCTGCGCGACGCCACCTGCGAGCGGAGACCTGCGCGAAGCCGGAGGCGAACCGTGCTCGACCACGCGCGCACCAACCGCGCCACCCGTCCGGTCGTCACGCTCCATCGGGACTTGCGCCCCCGCCAGGACCTCGTCCTGTGCGACGCCACCTGCGAGCGGAGACCTGCGCGAAGCCGGAGGCGAACCGTGCTCGACCACGCGCGCGCCAGCCGCGCCACTCATCGTATCGCTGCGCTTTGTCGGGCCCTGCGCGCCGGCCATTGCGTCCTGCTGCTCAACGCCATCTGTGAGCTGAGCGTTCAGCGAAGCGACCGGCGGACAGAGTAAGACCACGCCCTCCTTCGCGAGCCGTCCCGCGTCGACCATCACCGCACGCAGCGGCCAGCGCCGCGGAGTGAAGGTCACCGCAAGCGACATCTCGCTGAGCCCGTACACCGGCATCAGCGACGCCGGATCGAATCCGTACGGGCGGAAGCGCTCCGCGAAGCGGCGAAGCAGCTCTGTCGAGACCGGTTCGGCGCCGTTGAGCGCCCAGGTCCACGCCGAGAGATCGACCCCCTCGAGCTCCTCGTCGCGGATGCGTTTGAGGCACAGCCCGAATGCGAAGTTCGGCGCGGTGGAGACGGTCCCGCGGTGGCGCGAGAGCGCGCGCAGCCAGAGCGCGGGCCGGGCGAGGAAGGCTTCAGGCGGAATCAGCACGAGCGGGCCCGGGTAGTAGACGGCCAGCAGCAGACAGCCGATGAGACCCATGTCGTGGTAGAGCGGAAGCCACGACACGCCGAGCTGCCGCACACCCTCGCGCTCGGGGAACATCCGCTTCAGCGCCGCGCACTGCGAGACGAGGTTGAAGTGGCTGAGCGCCACCGGCTTCGGATCGACCGTCGATCCCGACGAGAACTGTACCAGCCCCAGCGCGTCGCCGGATGGACGGAGCTCGAATGCCGCTGCGGTGGACTGCTGCAGGCTCGCCACCGTCTCCAGCCCCAGCTCCGGTCGCGCCGCGGCGATCGCCTGACCGAGCAGCAAACGGATCCGCCCGTCGCTGATCACCAACCGAGCACCCGAGGCCCCGAGCATCCTCGTCGTGGCGCGGTGGTACTCCTCCATCCGGCCCAGGCGGACCGGCGGATACAGGGGAACCGGAACCGCGCCGCAACAGAGCACGCCGAAAAGCGACTCGACGAAGCCGCGTCCCGTCGGAAGCACCAACGCGACCCTGTCACCCGCGCGGATGCCACGCTCCCGAAGCGCACCCGCGAGGCGGAGCGCGCGCACGTAGAGCTCCCGGAAGGAGAGCGTGAACTCCTCCTCGCGAGCGGTGACGAAGGTGATCCCCTCCGGCCCCTCAGCCGCGAAGGCAAGCGCAGAGACCAGATCCCGACAGCGGATCGACGGAGCCGAAGGACCTTTCACCGCATCACCTCCACACATGTCCGCGCGCCCCGAGGAAACGCGCGCTCACGACACGAAAGCGCGAGGCGGCCACCGCCCGATGCCGCCTCTGTGCGCACCAGAGGCCACAACGGCCTGCCACCGCTTCCGGCACGCACACGATGCACGACCGCCCGACGTCGCCTCCCAGCACACGCACGGCCCACGTCTTCCGGCCCTCACGCCCGCTGCTCCTCCACGCGCCGGACCACCAGCGCCGCGAGATCGCGGACCGTCCGGATGCCCTCGGCGTCCTCCTCGCGAAGACGAATGCGGAAGCGGTTCTCCAGCCCCACGGCGATCACCGTCAGCCCGAGCGAATCCAGCGCGAGGTCCTCGAGCAGCCGCGCGTCCGGAGTAACGGCGGCGGGCAGCTCCAGCTCGGCCGCGGCGATGGCGGCGATCTCGCGCACCACCTCATCCGGATCGGGAACGGACAGCGGGGACGAAACGGGGGCGGTCGGCGAAGGCGTCGGCATAGAGCGATCCCAGAGCACGCTCTTCGGCCCGGATGCGGACGAAGAGCAGCGCAGCGTTCAACAGCGTGAAGACGGTCGCGGCGAGCCACGCGCCATGGCACAGAGGAACCGCCAGAAACTCGACGATGACCGCGACGTAGTTCGGGTGGCGGATGTACCGGTATGGCCCGCCCGTCACCGGCGGCGCACCCGGTACCACGATGATCCGCACGTTCCAGCGCGGCCCCAGCGTGGCGATCGCCCAGTAGCGGAGCGCCTGCGCACCCAGAGCGGCGGCGAATGCGAGAGCGGCCCAAACGCCAGGCGCGGCGCGGTCCAGCCAGAACACCTCGGCGAGGCACGCGGGGAAGAACAGCGCATGGACCGCGCTCATCACGCGAAAGTGGCCGCGGCCGAGCTCCACCGCGCCTTCGGCGAAGGCGCGCGCGGCGTTCCGCTTCGAGATCGCCAGCTCCACGAGCCGCTCCACCGCGATGAGCGCAAGGAAGCCGGCGAAGAGCACGCGCGAGCTCACCATCGCAGCAGTACCAGCTCGGAGCAGAAGCCCGGCCCCATCGCCAGCAGAAGGCCGAGGTCGCCCTCTCGGGCCTCCCGAGATGCCAGCAGCTCGGAGAGCACGAACAGCACCGACGCGGACGAGAGGTTCCCGACCTCCCCGAGCGACCGCCACGAACGCTCGAGCGCGCCGTCGGGCAGCTCCAGCGCGGACTCGAACGCCTGCAGCACCTTCGGCCCGCCGGTGTGGGCGATCCAGTGGCGGATCTCCGCGCGCGTCAGGCCGTGGTCGGAAAGGAACGTGTCCACGTCGGTGCGGATGTGGCGCTGGACCAGCTCGGGGACCTTCGAGGACAGGACCACCTTGAACCCGGTGTCCACCACGTCCCAGCCCATGATGCGCTCGGTGTCCGGATAGAACACCGACCGCGTCGCCACGACCTGCGGCCCCGGACAGGCGCCCTGCACCGCGCCGCCCCGGAGCACCACCGCCGCTGCGCCGTCGCCGAACAGCCCGGACGCGATGATGTTGGGGATGGAGAGGTCTTCGCGCTGCAGCGTGAGCGAGCACAGCTCCACCGACAGCACGGCCGCGGTCTCAGACCCGAAAGCGCGCAGATAGTCCGACGCACGCGCCAGTCCCGCCGCTCCGGCCACGCAGCCCAGGCCGAAGATCGGCGTCCGCTTGATGTCCGCCCGCAGCCCGAGCCGGTTCACCAGCCGCGCGTCGAGGCTCGGCGTGGCGATCCCGGTGACGGTGACGAAGAAGAGATGATCGAGCGCGTCGGGCGTCAGACCCGCGGCGTCCAGCGCGGCCGAGAGCGCCTGCTGACCCAGCTCGGTGCCGACCCGGATCCACGCGTCGTTGCGCTCGGAGAAGCGCTCCAACGGCAGGTAATCGCTCAGCGGCAGCGCGAGGTAGCGGCCGGCGACCCGGGTGTTGCGGTGCAGCGTCTCCAGACGCTCGAGGTTGAAGTGGCGCGTCCCCCAGTGCTCGCGGAACGCGGCGATCAGCGCCTCCTGAGAGGCGAAGTGCGGCGGGAGCGCGCGGGAGGCGGCGACGATGCGGGGCGAAGTGGGCACCCGGGGCGTTCTAATGACCTCCCCCGTCCGTCCGCCAACCGGGCGTGTCGCTCTGTTGGCTATCGCAACGCAGGCGGCATGGTAGACCGGCTGCAATGCGGCTCTGGGCCATCGGCGACACGCACCTGCCGTCCTCGCGGAACAAGGACATGGAACGCTTCGGGTGGCACGAGCACCCGCGGCCCCTGATGCGCGCCTGGGACGAGAAGGTGGCCGCGGACGACGTGGTCATCGTCGCTGGAGACATCTCGTGGGCCACCCGCCAGCACGAGGTGGTGGACGATCTCCGCTGGCTGGACGAGCGGCCCGGGAAGAAGGTCCTTCTTCGCGGCAACCACGACTTCTGGTGGGGCGACTCCGCCGCGAAGCTGCGCCGGCTGTTCGAGCCCTACCCGTCCTACGCAGGCTTCATCCACAACTGCGCGGTCGTCGTCGGGCCGTGGGTGATCGCCGGATCGCGCCTGTGGACGACCCCCGAGGCGCCGCCGATGCCGGTGGGTGGCGAGATGGGCGACGAAGCGGCGAGCACGGACTACGTGGAGCGCGAGACGCGCCGGCTGCAGCTGTCGATCGACGACGCGCTCGAGCAGGAGAAGGCCGCCCCCGGACCGCTGCGCCGGATCGTCGCCGTGCACTTCCCGCCCCTGTACGTCAACGGCACCGAGACCGTGTTCTCGAAGGTGGTGGAGGCGTATCAGCCCCGCGTGTGCGTTTACGGACACCTCCATGGCCCGGGGATCGCCGCGGGCTTCGTGGGCGAGCGGGCCGGAGTGCGGTACGTGCTCGCGTCGTGTGACGCCGCAGGGTTCTCGCCGGTGTTGCTCGACGAGGCGTGAGCTTTGGCTCGGCGCGCAATCCGACTAAACTCGAGCCGCTCCGGGGGGAGAAAGCGGCAGCTCCGTGGCGGCAGCGAATGCAGCTCTGCTCCGTACTCTCAACGACCTCTGGCGAAGCCGGGCCGACGCGAGCATCACCATCGACTCGGGCCGGGTGCACCGCACGCTCCACATCCACAACGGCCACTTCATCGGCGCGGAGTCCGACGTGCTCACCGAACGGCTGGGCGTGCTCCTGGTCGCGGAGGGGAAGCTCGACGTCGCCCTGGTGGATCCGCTGGTGCAGGCTGCGCGCACGGCCGGGCGCTTCTTCGGCGAACAGGTGGTGGCCGATGGGCTCCTGGACGAAACCGAGCTCAACAGCGCGCTCGAGCGTCAGGCGCACACAAGGTTTGATCGCTCGGTGCAGATGAGCGGAAAGATCGAGGTACGCCCTCTCCAGCGCGTGCGGCCGCAGGTCCGCCGCGCCCTGCCCGCAGCGGTGGTGGCCTCCTTCCGGGGCCGCCTCCCGATAGAGGCGGCCACCCGCCTCATCGCGTCGCTGCCTCCCTCGCAGACCCGGTTGCGGCCGGACGCCTTCACGCCCGAAGAGCTGGAGCTGGCCGGTCCCGAGCTGCGCTACTGGCGGCAGCTCGCATCGGGGCAGGACGCGGCCGCGGTGCTCGATCGCGCACAGGACTACGAGACCGCGCTCCGTCTGATCGCCGCGCTCGTGGGCCTGGGCGCCATCGGAGGCCGAATGGCGGAGGACGAAATCGCCCAGTTCCTCCGCTCAGCCTGACCCGATGACGGCCCCAAATGGCCGTCATCACCCCACCCACCACTCACCAACCACCCCGAACTGAAGTCACCAGCACAGCTCGCCCACGCCGGGAGTGGTGCGCGGCGTGGCGACGAGACAAGCGTCGTAGGCGTCCTCCACGGCAGCGACCAGCTCGTGCGGTTCGCCGACCGGGCCGCAGAAGTCCGCCAGCTCCGTGGACATGCAGTCCGAATCCGCCAGCATGCTCAGGTGCAGCGGTTCGCCGCGATCGGTCGAGGCGAGGAAGAACGCCAGCGCCACCGCGACGCCGGCGGACAAAAGCGTGCGGCCCGCGCCCACGGCCTTCGCACGGAGCCGGTGGCGATGGGTCGAGGCGCGGATCGCCGGCAGACGGTCGAACACCTTCCGCCGCGCCGCGGCCAGCTCGAGCGGCGGCACATCTTCTCGGCGCGCGCGGTCCGCGAGGATGCGGCGCTCGGTCCTCAGCCACGCCACCTCGCGCGTGCATGCGTCGCACTGGCGCAGGTGCGCGAACACCGCCTCGGCGGCGGCTTCGTCCAGCGTGCCCAGCACGTAGGCCTCGAGGTGCTCGCCCAGACAGAGACAGCCGCTCATGACCCGCCTCCGTGCATCGCCAGCAGATCCGCCCGGAGCTGCATCCTGGCGCGGTGGATCTCGTTTTTCACTTTCGGGATCGTCCACGACATCGCCTGGGCGATCTCCTCGTAGCTCAGCCCGCCGTCCACCCGCATCAGGAGCGCGGCGCGGCGGTCGTCGGACAACCTCGCGAGCGCCTTCGTCATCAGCGCCTCGGTCTCGCGGCCCAACAAGAGCGTCTCCGGAGAGAGCGCCTCGTCGGTCGGCGGAAAGAGCGCCTGCGCGTCGTCGGAGTCCAGCGACAGCTCGCGCGCACCGGCGGGGCGATCTCGGCGGCGCGCGCGCAGGTGCTCCAACGCCACGTTCCGGGCGATCCCGTACAGCCAGCTCTGCAGACGCGTGTCCTCGCGCAGCTGGCCCATCCCGGCGAACGCGCGCACGAAGCACTCCTGCAGCCCTTCGTCCGCGAACGAGTCGTCGACCAGATCGCCCAGAAAGCGCCAGACCGCGGGCGCGTGCCGGTCGAACATCTCGCGGAAGGCGGTGGGATCCTCCGCCCGCACCCGGCTGACCAACGACGCATCGGCCGCCCCGGCACACGGGCGGGTCGCCCGCCGGAGCACGTTGGGCACGAGCGCGCTGAAGGACAGCAGCCGGCTGGCCATGGTTCCAAAGCTCCTCAACCGCCGGGCGGCTGCCGCATTCCTGAGCATCCGGCCCAATCCACACTTGCCGCTCGGGACGTGGTTGATAGCTTCTGTGCGATTTGCCGCACTGCGGCATCCATTTACTATGAATCCCTACGTCACAGCCATCCTGCTGCTGATCGGCGTCTCGCTGTTCGGCTACATCATCACCGGGCGGGCGACCGCGCTCGCGCGGACGAAGTGGGTGAACCGGTTTGACCGTCCGTTCGAGCGGCTCAAGCGGTTGCTCCGCTTCGGCCTGGGTCAGCGGCGCATGGTGGACCCGGAGGAGTTCACCCCGGGCCTGATGCACGTGCTGATTTTCGTCGCCTTCCTCGTCGTGCAGGCGCGGACGGTGATGATGTTCGGGATGGGCTTCTCGGAGACGTGGCTTCAGGTCCTCTCCACGCCCACCCACTGGTTCTGGGCCGAGCACCCGAACTGGGGCGCGGTCTTCAACCTCTACCTGCTGGCGAAGGACATCGTCGCGGGACTGGCGCTCATCGGCTGCGCGTACTTCTGGTACCTGCGCGGCCGGGTGAAGCCGGATCGGATGACCGCTTCGAAGGAGGCGTTCCTCATCCTCGGCTTCATCGGCGGGCTGATGGTGACCGAGTTCCTCTTCGGCGCACAGCACATGGTGGAGCAGCAGCGCGGCTTCTCGCAGTGGGAGCCCATCACCAGCCTGGTGGCGATGGGCCTCTCGCCGCTGCCGCACGGCGCAGTCTGGGCGATCGGCGGGGCGGCGTTCTGGACGCACCTGTGCATCGTGCTCGCGTTCCTGAACTTCCTTCCGCTCGGCAAGCACTTCCACGTCATCACCGCCCTACCGAACGTGTTCTTCCAGCGGCTGCACTCCACCGGGAAGCTGCCCACGCCGGATCTGGAGAAGGAGGAGTTCGGCGCCAACAAGGTCACGGACCTGCACTGGAAGAACGTGCTCGACGTGTACTCGTGCACCGAGTGCGGCCGCTGCCAGACCCACTGCCCGACGTACATCACCGGCAAGCCGCTCACGCACAAGGGCGTGAACCAGGACATCAAGCACTGGTTCTGGGACCACGAGGAACCGCTCGCGGATCTGCGTTCGCCCTCGGGCCAGGCGTTCGAGCTGCCGTCGCTAGTGCCGAACATCCTCAAGCCGGAGACGATCTGGGCGTGCACGACCTGCGGCTGGTGCGAACAGGCGTGCCCGGTGTTCATCGAGCAGATCCCTCGCATCGTGGAGATGCGCCGCTACAAGGTGCAGGTGGAGGCGGACTTCCCCACCGAGGCACAGCGGGTGCTCGAGGGGATGGAGCGCCAGGGCAATCCGTGGGGCATCGGCCAGGACCGCCGCAGCGAGTGGGCGGACGGGCTGGACATCCCGCACTGGACCGACGGCAACGGACCGTACGAGTTCCTCTTCTTCGTGGGCTGCGCGGGCAGCTACGACGACCGCCAGAAGAAGGTGTCCCGCGCGATGGTGAAAATCCTCCGCGAGGCGGGGGTGAAGTTCGCCACCCTGGGCACGCAGGAGGTCTGCAATGGGGATTCGGCGCGGCGGATCGGCAACGAGTACCTGTACCAGACGCTCGCGAAGACCAACGTCGAGACGTTCAACTCGCTCGGGGTGAAGGCGATCATCACCCAGTGCCCGCACTGCTACAACACCATCAAGAACGAGTACCCGGACTTCGGCGGCAACTACGAGGTCATCACCCACTCGCAGTTGATCTCCCGGCTGCTCAACGAGAAACGCATCCGCGTCTCGCAGGCGATGGAGGCGCTGGGCAAGGGCTCCGGGTCCACGGCGCCGAAGCGGGTCACGTACCACGACCCCTGCTACCAGGGCCGGCACAACGGCATCTACAACGAGCCGCGCGAGGCGCTGGCGGCGATCCCCGGGCTGCAGCTGGTGGAGATGCAGCGCTCGAAGCGCGAGAGCTTCTGCTGCGGCGCGGGCGGCGGGCGGATGTGGATGGAGGAGCACATCGGCCAGCGGATCAACCAGAACCGGGTCAACGAGGCGGCGCTGACGCTCGCGCACGCGGCCAATCCGTCGATCCCCTTCCCCGACGCGGCCGACAAGAGGAAGCCCGGCCAGGTGGGCGACTACAAGGGCAACGAGGGCGAGGGCATCATCGCGGTCTCGTGCCCGTTCTGCATGATCATGCTCCGTGACGGCGTGAACGAGACCGGCCGCGAGGAGAAGCTGAAGGTGATGGACGTCGCCGAGCTGGTGGCCGAGGCGCTGTACACGCCGGCCGCGGAGGGGACGTCCGCAGAGACCGCAGCTACGGGCAGCGGCGGAACCGCGGCGCCGCAGGGCGTGCTGGCCAAACCGGAGTAGCGGCATCCGGCGCGCGCGCGGCTGCAGCACGGTCGCGTGCGTGCAGCCTTCCGGGGTGGGTGGTCGTCTCCCACGCGTGCCGGGCCGGTCATCAGCGGGTGCGCGTCATGGAGCGGATCACCTCCGCCCCAGAGATGCCCGAGCGCACGAGCAACGTGCACGATGGATCGCTCGCCCCGGCCGACGTCGCCCTCCCGCACCGCGCGAGTCATCGGCGGTTACGCGACGCAAGCTCACCGGGCTGCGCACCAGATACGCCCGTACGCTCGAGCAACCCGCCAAGTAGATCGCTTCGCTCCGGTCGACGTCGTGCTCCCGCAGCGCGCATCGCGCGAGTCATCGGCGGCGACGCGACGCAAGCTCGCTGGCTGCGCACCAGATACGCCCGCACGTTCAAGCACCGCGCATAACAGATCGCTCGCTCCGGTCGACGCCCACTCCAGCATCCATGCCCACCGCGCGAGTCCTGGGTGGCTACGCGTTGAAGCAGATCATCTGCGCACCAGAAGCGCCCATGCGCTCGAACGTGACGCGCACGATGGATCGCTCGCTCTGTTCGACGTCATCTCCTGCACCCGCGGGCACCACGCGGATAGCTGGCGACCGCGCATGGTCACCGCACACGCCCTCGCGCTCGTCGGTTGTGTCCCGTCAAGTGGTGTTCGAGCTCACGCCATCGTGTGAGTGCTTCAGGCTGACTTCTTGATAACCGGCTTCGGGTTCATCGCTTCGAGTG
>JADGHL010000244.1 GCA_019686135.1 Myxococcaceae bacterium
TTGTTGCGCGCTGAGGGTGTTGGAGCGATCGAGTCCCCACGTGATGCCGGCGGCCAGCTCGCCGCGTCCGAGCGGCTGGCTGTACCGGAGATCCGCGCGGTGGAAGAGGATGCTCTCCATGGCGGTCAGCCCGCCCACGCCGTTGCGCAGCCCGAAGGAGTCGTTGCTGCCGAAGACGAGGAGCCGAAGGCGCCGGCCTTCACCCAGCTTCTGTTCGATGCGCGCCTGATAGTCCCAGAAGTCCAGCACGAAGGTGCCGATGAACTCGCGCAGCACCAGGTTCCCGGCCAGCGCGACCAGCCACGGCGTGTAGCTGATCCGCCCGGCGAGCGTGATGGAGGTCCCGGTCGACTCTACCGGGAGCTCGAGCATCGCCCCTAAGTTGAGCACGTCCGCGTAGGCGTCGAGGTGGACGCGATCGTCGTGCGCGCGGGCGATCCGGCCATCGATGGCGCCACCCAGCAGCCGACCGTACTCGGGCGGGGCAACACCGGGGAAGAAGTCGATGCCGTCGACGAAAGCGGGCTGAACGACTGCCGGGCCGAGGAAGAGGTGGAAGAGGATCGGCACGCGGATGCCGTCGATGAAGTAGCCCGTGGACGCCGGCTGCGAGCCGCGCACCACCGGGTAGGCGACGCCGGAGGCGAGCGCGCTCACGCCCGGCAAAAGCATCACCACGCGGAACGGATCGCCCATCGTCCCTGGGACGTCATGCACCTCCGCGCGTTCGAGGGCGATGCGCGAGACCTCGGTGCGCTCGCGATCCGAGCGGACGATCGTCTGGTACGGATCGATCGTCTCCGGCATCAGCGAGTAGACGACGTCGAGCGTCTCGCCCGCACGCAGGTCCTCGTTGAAGGACTGCGGCTCGTGCCCCCGCGCGCGCACCTCGAGCGTCACGTGACCGGGCGGAAGCGTCAGCGTGAAGCGGCCCTCGTGGTCCGTCTCCGCGCGGTGCTCGCCGGCGATCCGCACGTCCGCGCCGGGCACCGCGACCCGGCTCCCGCGGGTGCGAACGCGTCCACGGAGGATCGCCACGGCCGCATCGACCGGCGAAGCGGGCACCGGCGCCTCGAAGCGGTAGGTGAAGAAGATCCGGACGGCGATCGGAGAACCATCCTGGCGCGCCGGCGTGAAGAGCAGACGCGTGGCCGCATGGAGCGCGGTCTCGACGAAGCGCGGATCGCTCGCCCTCACCACGCGCGCCTCCGCGACCTCGCCGGCCTCGTCGACCAAGAGCTGGAGGTTCACCGATCCGGCCAACCCTTCCTCTGCGAGCGTCACCGGGTAGGGCGCGGGCGAATCGCGGATGAGCTCCGGAGGAACGATCGCCGCCTCGCGTGAGCCTTCGGCGAACGCCGCGATCGGAGTGGTCGCGAGCACGAGCAGGACGGCTGTGAAGGCGCGCCGCACGAGAGCGACGCTACCGCAGGGAGCTGCTGCCTGACGGCAGGCGCCATCCCGGCGTTCGCCGGGGCACCACCGGCAACCGGACGGACGGCACAGTCAACCCGTCGCAGGTGAACGCTCGGACGCTCGCATCGGCCAGCTCATCTCGAACCGGCTCGAGAACGCGGTGGTCAGGAACCGGCCGCGGGGGAGAGCGCTGCACCGACTGGAAGGGGGCCGCGACCGCCGGGCTGCTCGCGCTGCGGCGTGTACCCGCTCATCGATGGCGACGCGAGTCGGCGGTGACGGTGCGGCGTGTCCGAAAGCGCTCTCGAGCCTTCGACCTTGCCACCGCGCCCGGACCTCGCCGCCGACAACGGCAACGTGTTCATGGCGCGCGTCGCGGCACCACGGCGCGCGCAAGCGCTCGTCCCGTGACGCACCGCTCACGACGCTACGAAGGACGGCCGTTGCGAGCACATCCGGCTTCGACCCGTCGATCTTCGGGAGCCATGCCGCACGCCACCCACGTGCCGTTGTAGGCTGGCGCCATGCCCACCCATCCCCCGCCGACCGAAGCCGAGCTGCAGAAGCTCGCAGAGCGGATCCTCCGCGATCCGAACACCGCGAAGATCGCCGAGAAGCTGAGCGTGCCCCTCGAGGAGTACGTGCAGATGGTGATGACCTTCTACCTGGATCCGAAGCAGGAGCCCGAGTTCGTCACCATCAGCGACGAGAACCTCAAGAAGATGGGGGCGCCGCCACCGAAGGT
>JADGHL010000130.1 GCA_019686135.1 Myxococcaceae bacterium
ACCGCGCCGAAGGACTCTGCCGCGCGTTTGAGCGCCTGGGTCACGCCGCCCATCCCGCCCTCGGGGAAGCCCCAGCTCCCCATCTGGCCCTCGCCCACGTCGCCGATCTTGTGGTGCGCCATCACGTACGCGGTACCGGCCGACCGCGGCCCGGCCCAGGTGCCGATCACCCCCGACACGGACAGCACGCCCTTCATCTGCGGAGACTCGAAGTACTCCTCGAGCAGATCCGCGATGCTCATCGTGAACAGGCGCGTGATCTCGGCCACGCCCTTCACCCCGAGATCCCGCATCTGGTACGCGAGCTTCGCCTGCGCCCAGAGGTCCTTCGGGTTCAAAGACCCGAGGTTCGGGGGAATCGCGGTGAGCATCGGCCCGAGCACCTTCGCCAGCCCGCCCAGCCACGCGTCCCACTCCTCCATAGCGTCGGCGTCCTTCTCCGAGAACTTCGCGATCTGCGCCCGCCGCGCGGTCTTGTCGTCCGGGAGCTGGAGGTAGCGCCCGTCGGGGTAGGGGACGAAGTAGCCGTGCTGCGCGTGGACCCGGTAGCCGTGCTTCGGCAGCTCCAGCTCGCGGATGATCGTCGGTGGCATCAGGCTGACCACGTAGGAGAGCGAGGTCACCTTGAAGTCCGGGCCGAAGGGCTGCTCGGTGATCGCCGCGCCGCCGACCACCTCGCGACGCTCGAGCAACAGGACGCGCGCGCCGCGCCGAGCGAGCAGGCCCGCCGCGACGAGGCCGTTGTGGCCGCCGCCGACGACGATCACGTCGAACTGGGAAGGAGAGTGCGTGCTCATGGGGGCACGCAGGGTAGCACCGCCTCATCGGGGCGGAGCGTGCTGCGAAGTCGGCTCACAGCCCCGCGGCCTCGGGCGTGAAGTAATTCTCCGGCAGCTTGCGCTGCTTCACGTACCGCCAGTCGTGGCGCTCCCGGAGACCCGCCTGATCTCTGACCTCGACGAAGCTCAGCACGCCGGTCTCGACGTCGAAGCCGAGGCGGAGGTCGATGCGGCCGGGCTGCCTCGGCTCGAAGCGGAGGTAGTAGCGATCGTTCGGGCCCATCCCTTCGTCGTGGCGGATGTAGTTCCGGGGGTCGCAGTCGTGCATCTGGTCGGTGACGATCTGCAGCATCGCGCCCAGGCTCATCGCGGTGACGGAGTAGTTCGACTCCTTCCGCGTCAGCCCGCTGTCGATGTCGATCCACAGCGGTCCGGCCAGGCCCGCCAGCCCCGCCTCTTTCACCCGGATCTCGTGGCCGTGCTCCGCGCTCGCCGAGTTGAACACCACCCTGCGTCCCTTCCCCGGGCCATCGACGTACGTCATCCGCACGGCGTGCGGCTTCTCCTGTACCCACGTGTCGATCGTCTGCGTGTCGATGAGCTCTCCGTCGACCCGTTCGGTCTTGACGACCGTCGCGGAGTAGGTGCCGAGCGCGCGCACGTTCTGCCGTGCGACTGCCAGCAGGGTCTCGATGGGCGTCGCCTTGAACAGCGCCTCGATCTCCGCCTTCCGCGCGCCCTTCACCACGGCGCGCCGATCCGCCAGTGAGAGCTTCGCGAACGCCTCCACATCCGGCAGCTCGTGCTTCGCGACGAGCGCCGCCGCCGATACGTCTTTCGGGGCGGGTGCTGCCTCCTCCGCCGACGCGTGCGGGATCGAGAGGAGCAACCCGACGACGAGGTGCGGTGCCCGGACGCGCTGGATCATGGACAGCGAGTGTAGGCGGCTGCCGCACCCGGTCGCTCGACGCGGCGCTTCACATCGTCTCATCCGCGGCAGTGCACGCCGCGGCCGTAGATCAGCTCGGCGGGGTCGGCGGGAGCCCGAACCGGGGGAAGAGCGTCCCGGTATCGAGGAACGAATTCATCGCGGCGATCCGATCGCCGGAAAACTCGAGGACGATCAGCGCCCAGGGCTCGTGCCGCCCGCCGGGCCCGCTGGGCCGGTACTGGCCGAACGCGGGCAGCCCGTTCGCGCGGACCGGTATCAGCCTCGAACCCCGGCAGCCGATTCCCGGCCCGAGCAGCCACTGCCGGATGTGCTCGTGCCCCTGCAGCCAGAGCGTGAACGGCGGCATCGAGAGCGTGGCGTCCTCGTGCATCAACTGCGTGAGCGCGCTGACGTCGTAGCGCTCGAAGGCGTCGAGGTAGCGGTCGAGCAGCGCGTGGTCCGATCCGGGCGGCGGGGCGCGCACCTCGCTCAGGTCCTTGTCCGCGAGCGTCACCCGCGCGCGCTGTAGAGCGCTGTTCACCGCCGGGACGGTCGTCTCCAGCGTCTCCGCCACCTCCGCCGCAGAGAACCCGAGCACCTCGGTGAGCAGCAGCACCGCGCGCTGTTTCGGCGGCAGGTGCTGGAGCGCGGCGACGAACGCGAGCCGGATGCTCTGCCGAAGCGCCACGAGCTCCGAAGGGTCGGCGTCGTCGGGGATGGCCAGCGCATCGGGGATGGGCTCCACCCACGCATCGCGGGAGAGCGTGGTCAACGGGCTCTCCGGCGTTCCGCACGGCCCCAGCTCCATCGGCCGTGCGCGCCGGGTGCGCTCGTCGAGCGCATCCAGGCACACCCGCGTGGCGATCCGGTAGAGCCACGTCTTCAGCGAAGCGCGCCGTTCGAATTGTTCGAGGTGCCGCCAAGCGCGCACCATCGTCTCCTGCACGGCATCCTCTGCTTCAGGGATGGAACCCAGCATCCGGTAGCAGTGTCCGGTGAGCCCCTTCCGGTGCGCTTCGAGGCTGCGGGCGGTGACGTCGTCGACGTACGGCATGGCGGCAGGGTTAGCAGAGCCGCCCCGCGAAAGCGCTCTCGAAACGCGGGGCGCCGAATAGGATGCGGCCGATGGCTTCGTCCTCCATTCTGGGCATCGACTTCGGGACCACCAACACCGCGGCCACCTATTTCGACAAGACGGGCAGGCTCCGGCTGGTGCCGGTGACGGACAAGAGCTTCGTCCTGCCCTCGGTCGTCTGGTACCACGCGGGCGACAAGGCCATCGTCGGCCACGCTGCGCGCACGCAGATCATCGACGACCCGCGGCACACCATCTTCGGCGCCAAGCGGTTCCTCGGCCGCCGCTTCGATTCGGAGTTCGTTGCGCTCCACAAGGACCGCTTCGCTTTTGACCTCGTGCCCGGGCCGGACGGCTACGCGGCGATCCACGTCTACGGCCAGGTGCGCCCGCTCACCGACGTGGTGCACGTGATCATCAAGCAGATCCTCACCCTGGCCAACCACGCCGCGGGCGAGCCGTTCTCGCAGTGCGTGCTCACCGTCCCCGCCCACGCCAGCATCCGCCAGCGCGAGGCGGTGCGACGCGCCGCGGAGAAGTCGGGGCTCGAGGTCCGGGCGATCATCAACGAGCCCACCGCCGCCGCGCTCTACTACGCCAACCTCCGCAACCCGGAGCAGACGGTGCTCGTCTTCGACCTCGGCGGAGGCACCTTCGACGCCACGCTGATGTCGGTTCAGAACCGCGTGGTGAAGGTGCTCGCCACCGGCGGCGACGCGTTTCTGGGCGGCGCCAACTTCGACGAGGCGATCGTGGAGGGCCTGGTCGACGAGTTCGAGCGTCAGTCGGGCGTGCGGATCCGCGGCAACAAGCTGGTGATGCAGCGCCTCATCTTCGCCGCGGAGTCCGCGAAGATCGCGCTCTCCGTCCGCGAGGAGGCGCAGATGCGCGTCGCCGGGCTGACCCAGAAGGAGGGCGCCTTCGTCGACTTCAACTTCAGCCTCACCCGCGCGCAGCTCGAACAGCTGGTGTTCCAGCTCATCGAGCGGCTGGCGGCGTCGGTGGACGACGTGCTCCAGCGCGCGAACATGACGCCGGAGCAGGTCGACGAGCTGGTCCTCGTCGGCGGGATGACCCGCATGCCGGCGGTGCGCCAGCGCTTCGCCCACTTCCGGCGGACCTCCACCGACAAGGAGGTCCACCCGGATCTCGGTGTGGCGATCGGCGCGGGCGTGCTGGGGCGGAACCTGGCGCGGGGCATCGTCGGCCTGGCCGACGTGGTTCCAATGCCGATCAGCGCGATGCTCCCGGGCGGCCGGACGGTGGAGGTGATCCCCGCCAACACGCCGGTGCCCTGCACGAAGACGCTCCCGCTCGAAGCGCTGCCCATGTGGAACGCGCCGATCCCCATCGCCATCTTCGAGTCGCTCTCCACCACCGCGGTGGACCGGGAGATCCTCGGCACGCTCCACGTTCCGCCGCAGTGGCGCGCGGCCCAGCCGGGCGGCGGGCAGCTCGAGCTGAAGATGGGGCACGACTTCACGCTCCGGGCCACGCTGATCGCCGACAACGGAGCGCGCACGCCGGTGCAGCTGGTGGATCCGAAGCCGATCACCGCGGTGTGAGCTCAGCCGTACAGCCGCCGCTCCTCGCCGAACTGACGCACCAGCCGCTCCTCGGACCACGGGAGCATGCACAGGCCCAGCACCACCACCACGCTGTACACGGTGTTGACCACGGTGCCCACGCTGGCCGGCATGGTCAGCGTGGCGATGACGGTCCAGATCCCCGCCAGTCCCACCAGCGCCCGCAGGCGATCGAAGAACCCGGCGAGGATCGCCGTCGCGGCGATCAACAGCCCGCCGACGATGGACGCCACCCGCTGGGGCGGCGAGTGTCGCCACACGACGGTGGACAGCGCGAGCCACAGGCCGATCACCACCTGCAGGATGCGGGCGTGCCAGTGCCGGGAGACGAGCGCGCCGCGCACGCGGCCCATCCGCCGGAGCAGCTCGGTGCGGTTGAAGCCATGGGGTGTCCGGGTGTCCATGTCCGGAACTTGCGAACGGCTCGTCGAGCCGGCCGCTCCGGCCACGCCAGCGCCGGGCCTGCCGCCGGCCTGCCGAACGAGGGTCGCGCTTCGCTCAGGATCAAGGTAGAGGTCGCATGACGATGGACGCTGAGGAGGCGGGGTACCGCAAGAAGGTCGCGGATTTTCCGGGGTCGCCGCTGACCCAGTTCGCGCTGGGACGTTATCTGCTGGGCAAGGCGCGCTTCGAAGAGGCCATCGGGCCGCTCGAGGAGGCCAATCGGCTGCAGGCGGATTATGCCGCCGCGATGGTTGCGCTCGGGGACGCCTACGCTGGCGCGCAGCGGACGGACGAGGCGCGGGCCGCCTATCTGAGGGCCCGGGAGGTGGCGGTCGCCCAGGGCCACCCCAGCCTGGCCGACGAGATCGACGATCGACTGGCCAACCTCTAGGCAGGCGTTCGGACGCGTTGCCTCGTGGCCCGCCGAGGAGCAGCATGCGGCCACATGGGGGTTCATGTCGGCGCCACGGTGCTGGTGGTGGAGGACGAGCCGGAGATTCTCCGGCTGATGAAGAGCGTCCTCGGGCGGGACTTCAACGTGCTCACCGCGGCGTCCGCAGAAGAGGCGCTGCAGCTTCTGCAGACCGAGAAGGTGGCGGCGATCATCTCCGACCAGATGCTTCCGGCGATGAGCGGGGTGGAACTGCTCAAGGAGGTCGCCACCCGCCAGCCGGACGCCGCGCGCGTGCTCGTCACCGCCTCCGCCCGCGTGGACACGCTGCAGGAGGCGATCAACGTCGCCCGGGTGAAGCGCTTCCTCGCCAAGCCGTTCCGCGCTGCCGAGCTGCTCGCGGTGGTGGGCGAGGCGATCCACGAGATGGCGGTGGCGCAGATCAAGAGCGAGCTGGTGCGCGAGCTCAAGGGTCGCAACGTCGAGCTCTCGCGCGCGATGGCCGAGCTCGAGGCGCGCGACAAGGATCTCTCCTCGAAGCTGGAGGGGCTGGCGTTCCGCGACGGCGTCACGGGGCTGTTCACCCACCGTTATTTCCAGGAGACGCTCGCCGCCGAGGTCGCGCGGGCGCGGATCTCCCGCCGGCCCGTGTCGATTGTCCTCGCGGACGTCGACGGGTTTCGCCGCTTCAACCGCGAGTACGGCTTCGCCGAGGGCGATCTCGCCCTGCGTACGGTGGCCGCGGTCGTGGCCTCCACCGAGGCGGCGGCGCGCTACGGCAGCAACCGCTTCGCAGCGATCCTCCCGGGCGTCGATCAGCCCGGCGCGCACGACTGGGCCGAGCGCGTCCGCGCGGAGGTGGAGCGCCGCGGAAAATCTCGCAGCAGCCCCGGCGCGTTCACCGTGCGGTGCGGGGTGGCTGCGTTCCCAGAGATCGGTCCTACCGAGTCCGAGCTGGTCGACGCCTGCGAACGCGCCCTCGCCGAAGCGGGCCTGCAGGGCGGCAACCGGGTGGTGATCGCCGCCGCTCAACGGGCGTAGAGGAACGTCCCCAGCAGCACCCAGCGCCGCGCATCCTTCGCCCGGCCACGGCGTGCCTGCAGCGGCGTCGTGTAGTGCCAGAAGGGGAGCCGGTAGGCGGTGATTCCCCCCAGCGTGTTCACGTCTTGCATCGCCGAGAAATGGCCGCCGTCTTCGTAGACGAGGAACTGGCTGGCCACCCCGCCGGTCGAGAGCGTGAGGTGGATGTCGATGTATCCGTCGCGCGCTTCCGGCTCCTCGGGGTGGTGATCGTTGTGCGGACCCACGTAGTCGCCCGGGCCGTCCATTCCGCGAACGCTACTCCGACGACTGGGGCGATTCCGAAGAACCTGCCGGCGACGATTCGCCTCGGAAGCGGAGAGGCCGGCCGCCGAATCGCCGAGACCCACTGCCCGGCATCCTGGAGCAGTTCCGGAAGGAGGGGCGATTGCCGCAGTGGATCCTCGAGCGGGCGGCGAAGCCTCCGCGCCCCGCTACAACTCCACCTTGACCGGAGAGACCTTCCAGATCTCCTCGGCGTACTCGCGGATGGTGCGGTCGGACGAGAAGCGGCCCACCCGGGCGACGTTGCGGATGGCCATGGTGTTCCAGGCGTCGCGGTCGAGGTAGGCGCGGACGACCCGGTCCTGCACCTCGGCGTAGGAGCGGAAGTCGGCCAACACGAGGTACCGGTCCTCGTCGAGCAGCGACTGGATGAGCGGGTGGAAGAGCGATTTGTCCTCCGGGGAGAAGAAGCCGGAGGCGATGAGGTCCAGCACCTCGCGGATCTCCGCGTCGGCCTCGTACACCTGACGTCCGCGGTAGCCCTGGGCCTTCTTCTGCGCCACCTCCTCGGTGGTGAGCCCGAACAGGAAGAAGTTCTCCGCGCCCACCGCCTCGCGGATTTCGATGTTGGCGCCGTCGAGGGTGCCCACGGTGAGCGCGCCGTTGAGCGCGAACTTCATGTTCCCGGTGCCCGACGCCTCCATGCCCGCGGTGGAGATCTGTTCGGAGATCTCCGCGGCGGGGAAGATCCGCTCGGCCAGCGAGACCCGGTAGTTCGGCAGGAACACCACCTGGATACCGGTGTGCGCGGCATCCGAGTTGACCACCTCGGCGATCCCGTTGATCAGCCGGATGATCAGCTTCGCCATGTGGTACCCCGGCGCCGCCTTCGCTCCGAAGATGAACGCGCGCGGGTGGACGATTGACGCCGGATCGCGGCGCGCCCGCATCCACAGGCGCACGATGTTGAGCGCGTTGAGCAGCTGCCGCTTGTACTCGTGCAGGCGCTTGATCTGCACGTCGAAGATCGCCTCGGGATCGAGCGAGACCCACATCAGGTCCCGCACGTGCCGCGCCAGCGCCTCCTTGTTGGCCCGCTTCACCCGGGCGAACGCGGCGCGGAAGTCCGGATCCTCCGCGTACGGCTCCAAACCTGAGAGCTGATCGAGATCGGTGACCCAGCCCTCGCCGATCTTCGAGCTGATCAGCTTCGAAAGCCCCGGGTTGCACAGCTTCAGCCAGCGCCTCGGCGTGACCCCGTTGGTCTTGTTGTTGAAGCGTTCGGGGAACATCTGCGCGAAGTCGCGCAGCGCCTCCCGCTTGAGCAGGTTGGTGTGCAGGGCTGCCACGCCGTTCACCGAGTGCGAGCCCACCACCGCGAGGTGCGCCATCCGCACCATCTTCTCCGGGCCCTCTTCGATGAGGCTCATCCGGCTCATCCGCTCGTGGTCGAACGGGTAGCGGATCTGCACCTGCCGCAAAAAGCGCTGGTTGATGTCGTAGATGATCTCCAGGTGGCGCGGCAGCAGCCGCTCGAAGATCGACACCGGCCACTTCTCCAGCGCTTCGGCGAGCAGCGTGTGGTTGGTGTACCCGAACACCTGCTGGGTGGTCTCCCACGCCTGGTCCCACGGGAGCCGCTTCTCGTCGGTGAGGACGCGCATCAGCTCCGCCACGCCGATCGCCGGGTGGGTGTCGTTGAGCTGGATCGCCACCTTCTTCGCGAAGTCGTCGAAGGTGGAGTGGGTCTTGAGGTACCGCCGCACGATGTCCGCGATCGAGCAGGCGACGAAGAAGTACTCCTGCTTGAGGCGCAGCTCCTTGCCGGCGATGAAGTTGTCGTTCGGGTAGAGGACCTTGGAGATCACCTCCGAGTCGTTCTTCTCCAGAACGCTGCGCTCGTAGTCGCCGGCGTTGAAGAGCTGGAAGTCGAACTCCGCCGAAGCGCGCGCCTGCCACAGCCGGAGCGTGTTCACCGTGTTGGTGCCAAAGCCGCAGATCGGCGTGTCGTACGGGACGCCGAGCACGGTTTTGCCGCCCACCCAGCGCGCCACCTTGCGGCCGTCGGCGGACTGGTGGTGTTCGACGTGCCCGTAGAAGCGGACCGCCACCGCCTTCTCCGGGCGGACCATCTCCCACGGGTTGCCGAAGCGCAGCCACTCGTCGGCGCGCTCCACCTGGTACCCGTTGACGATGTCCTGCGTGAAGATCCCGAACTCGTAGCGGATCCCGTAGCCGAACCCCGGGAGCCCGAGCGTGGCCATCGAATCGAGGAAGCAGGCGGCGAGCCGCCCCAGGCCGCCGTTGCCCAGTCCTGCGTCCGGCTCCATCTCGATGAGCGCATCCAGGTCCGCGCCGCACTGCCGCAACGCCTCGCGCGCGGTCTCCAGGAGGCCCATGTTCATGAGGTTGTTGGCGAGCGCTCGGCCGAGCAGGTACTCGGCGGACAGGTAGTACGCCCGCTTCACGTCCTGCTCGTAGTACGTCCGCTGCGTCTTCACCCACCGCTGCGTGAGCCGGTCGCGGACCGCCGCGGCGAAGGCGAGGAAGCGGTCGTGGGTGGTGGCCGTCTCCGGGCTCCGGGCGCGCTCGTAGGTGATGTGGTCCTGGAACGCGTAGGTGAGGCTGGCGACGTCCGCCCCGCCGCGCAGGTCCGCGGCGGAGATGACGCTGGACGGCCGCGGCTTCTCGTTCGGGACGATCGGGGTGGCGGTGGACTCTGAGGCCATGGTCTGGGTGCTCCGGGGGTGGCGGGAAACACGGCCCTGCGGCCGGCGCTTCCACCGGACCCAGGCTGGGCCGCTTATATGCCCGCCGCCCGGGCGCGGTGGCGCGATCCGGTCAGGACGTCGGGTGCGGCGCCGAGTCCGGGATGAACTCGACGTGCCGGGCCGCTCCCTTCTCGAAGGGACGGATCGCCCGCTCGAGCGCCTCGAAGGAGAGCGACTGCCACCGCACGGCGCGGTCGTAGCGGACTGTGAGGGGCACGCCCTTCTCGCGCGCGGCGTTGATGACGTGCACCAGCGCCGCGATGGTGGACGAGTTGAAGTGTTCGAAGCTGAGGAAGTCCAGCTCCACCGCCGCGTGCTGCTTCTGCGCCTCGGCGTAGAGCCGGTCGAACCACGGCCTGAGGATCATCCCCGGCGCGCGCCCGGTCGACTGGCCCCGCCACACGACCCGGATCTTCGTCGGCGTCGGCCGGTCGAGATCCAGCTGCAGCTCATGGTCCTGGTAGTTCTCCATCGCCTGCTTCGCTAAGGCGTCGCGGTCGCCGCCAGCGTCGCCACCGGCGTGGCGTCGAGCGCCCGGACCCACGGAGCGATCGTCTCCTCGAAGTCGGGCAGCTTGTCTTTGGGCAGCGGCTCTGCGCGCGGGAAGTTCTGGGTGAGGGGATTGACGAACGCGCCATTGCGCTTGAGCGCGAAGTGCACGTGCGGCCCGGTGGAGCGGCCGGTGTTCCCCGACAGGGCGATCACCTGCTTCTGCACCACGCGTTGACCGCGGGACACCATCACCTTCGAGAGGTGCGCGTAGCACGTCTCCCACGCGTTCATGTGCCGGACGCAGACCAGGTTGCCGTTGGCCCCGAAGTGCCCCGCGCGGGTCACGGTGCCGTCCGCCACCGCCCACACCGGCGTGCCGATCGGTGTGCCGTAGTCCACCCCGTTGTGGGCCTTCTGGTACTTGAGCACCGGGTGGAACCGCATCCCGTAGCGCGAGGTGATGTGCGCGTACTTGAGCGGGGACTTGAGGAAGGTCTTGCGCGCGCTCGAGCCGTCCTGCTGAAAGTAGCTCACGCGGCCCGGTTCGAGCTCGTAGCGGAACACCCGCTTCCTTCCGACCGCTGCGCCCTCGTAGGAGGCGGCGAGCACCTCGCCATAGCGGAGCAGCCGCCCTTTGGAGACGAACTTCTCGATCACCGCCCGCACCCGGTCGTGCGTGCGCACGTCACGGTAGAAGTCCACGTCCCAGGCGAACACGTCCGCCAGCGCCACCGCGATGTCCGGATCCTCACCGGCGGCGATGGCTGCGTCCCACAGCGACGTGTCGATGGCCAGCTCCACCGTGGCGATCTGCTTCTCCACTTCGACGGCGCGGCGCATCCCCACGAACCGGTCGCCGTCCCGGCGAACCGTCCACTGGCGTTCCGTGCTCTGGCGGAAGTCGAAGAAATCCACCTGGCCGTCGCGGCAGACCACGCGGAACTGATCGCCCGGGCGGACCCGGCGGAAGTCGAAGTCGGTTCCCTGCAGCGCGCCGATGATCGCATCCGCCAGATTGCCGGACAGCTGCAGCGCGTAGAGCGCGTGGGCCAGCGTTTCGTCCCGCTCGATGCGGCGGTTGAGGATCCGGGTGGTGGAGGCGTCGGCCAGGCTGCTGATGCCGAGGCCCAGGAGCGCGCACGCGAGGGGAAGCACTCTCATCTGTGCGCGGATTGTAGACGGATGCGCCGCAGAGTCGACTCTGCAGATCGCGCCCGCCTGCCTGCAAGCGCGTTTGGGCGCGCGAACTTGCCGCTCCGATCCGCGCCCGGGGGCGATATACCGCCTCCCGACGTCAGAAAAGGGTGCTACGCACCGCAACCGGACCCTCTGAAAGGAGAGACCGACAACATGGCGAAGACGACCAGGGGCACGCCGAAGGCCTGGACGGCGGCCGAGGTGAAGCTGATGACGAAGCTGGTGAAGGCCGGCACGCCCACCGCCGTGATCGCCCGTCAGCTCAAGCGCACCCCGGCTGCGATCCGCTCCAAGGCGCAGAAGGCGTCGCTGTCGCTGAAGCCGCGCGCCCGCCGCCGCTAAGCCCCCGCGCCAGCGCTGACGTGATCGACGGTCCGGACGATGGGGCCGTGACAGGAGGTGTCTGCGCAGAGGGTGGGTCTACCGTCTGCCGTCTACGGCAGGCGTTCAGGGTGCCCAGCATCGACGGCTGAAGACGGAAGACGGCAGACCGCCGTCACTTCTTCCGCAGGCGCAGATACCGGTCGAACTCCGCCCGCGCCTTCGCGAGGAGCTCTTGCACCTCGCGCTCTTCGGGCGATTCGACCTCTCCCAGGTCCTCGCCGCCAGCGCGCAGCTCGTTGCGCAGCGGCGGGGAGCCGCCTGCTTCGGCGCGGGCCTCGGCCTCGGTCACCGGGACGTGGCCCAGCCCCGGGTAGTCGCTCATCCCACGGGTGATCTTCACCTCGGCGTGATCGCCGCTGACGTTGCGTTCGGGGACGTTCCAGATCACCCGCGCCACCAGGTCGCCGGCGAAGCGCACCATCAGCGGACCGAGCACGCGCAAAAGGAAGTCTCCGTTGAGGTCGCGCGAGATGAAGATCTCGGTCAGCACCGCCTCGGCGCCGATCGGCCGGAAGCGGAGGAAGGAATCCCCGTCCTGCGCGGAGACGGTAAGCTCGCCCTCCTCCTCCTGCACCGAGAGGCCCAGCTCCTCCCCGAGCGCGCCGAGCGGCAGGCGGTCGAGCTCCAGCCTCGGCACCTTGAGCCGGAAGGAGATGATCTCGGCGCTGTCAATACGAACGCTCACGGAAACCTGCCCGCTCCATGTTCTTCCCGCCGCGGCCGCCCGACAAGTCTTGAAGCGAAATGCCCGCTGTGGTCGGCGTTCCCACCCCGGCCGGGCTAGAGGTCGACCTTCTTCTCGGAGTGGTTGGTGCCATCGAAGCGCAACAGCAGCCCCTTCCCCTCGGAGCGCGTGATGAGGTTCACCGGCCGCCGCCAGAGCGACTGGAGGTTCCGCAGGGTCTCCTTCGCCTCGTCGTCCTTGAGATCCAGGCCGTCGTGCCGGTGCACGAGCAGAAGCTCGCCGCGGTTCTCGTAGTTGCCGTCCAGCACCTCGATGATCGGCTGCCCGAAGTTGGTGAGCTGCTGCAGGAGCTTGTTCTTCACCTTGCGGAACTCGCGGTCGAGGATCTCCCAGCTGTTCCGCTTCTCGTTGAACCCGAACACGAAGAGCTTCTGCTCCATCGCGAACTCGGGGGTGAGGAAGGTGTCGATGAAGGTGATGTCGTTGTAGTGCTTGCGCACCTCGAAGATCTTCTCCCGCCCCAGCCCCAGCTTGCGATCCCACGACCGGCGCGCGCGCAGGTCGTCACACTCCTCGAACTCCTTGCCGAAGCGCCCCTTGTTCCAGCGGTCTTCGATGTCCCGCCACAGCTCGATGCCCAGCTTGTACGGGTTGAGCTGCCCGGGCCGGGTGGCCATGGTCCCGGAGTGGCGATCGGCGTAGTCGATCACCTCGTCATCCTTGAGGGCCTTCTGGGTCATGATCGTGGAGTGCCAGTAGCTGGCCCAGCCCTCGTTCATGATCTTGGTCTGGCCCTGCGGAGCGAAGTAGTACGCCTCCTCGCGGAGGATGGAGAGGACGTCGAACTCCCACTGCTCCAGCGGCGCGTGCTCGAGCAGGAACAGAAGCACGTCCCGCTGCGGCCGCTCGGGGAACTTCTTCTGCTGCTCCTTCTCCTCGGCGACCTTCCGGCGCTGCGACTCGAGGAACTCCCGGGGGTTCATGAACCCGCGCATGTACTCGCGGTTCACCTTGAAGCCTTCGACCTTCTCGTTCTCCTTCAGCTGCTCCTCGACCTTCTTCGGGTCGGGGTTGCGCCGGATGTGCGGCGCGTGCTGGTCGATCAGGTTCTCCAGCGACAGCGCGCGGTCGATGAAGTCCTCCACCTTCTCCACGCCGATCTTGTCGATCCACCGGCGGACGCGGGTGGCGTGGTTGGCCATCTCGTCGATCATCCGGCGGTTGGTGTGCGCGAAGGAGAAGTTGTTCTTGAAGAAGTCGCAGTGCCCGAAGACGTGGGCCATCACGAGCTTCTGGTCGACGTCGCTGTTCGACTCCTGCAGGTACGCGTAGCAGGGGTCGTTGTTGATGACGAGCTCGTAGATCTTCGACAGCCCGTACTCGTAGCCCTTGGAGAGCTGTTCGTACTCCATCCCCCAGCGCCAGTGCGGGTAGCGGGTGGGGAAGCCGCCGTAGGCGGCGACCATGTTCAGTTCCTCGAAGGTGAGGACCTCGAAGACGGTCTCGAAGAAGTCCAGCCCATAGCCCCGGGCGTACCCTTCGATCTCCTCCTTGAGCGCCTGCAGCTTCGGCGTCAGTCCCCTGGGCATCGTTACCGCCCCTTCCCGAGGAAGTCCTTGATCGAGTTGTAGATGGCGTCCTTGTCCGCGATCTCGGAGAGGGCCACGTTCTCGTCGTCGCCGAGCGCCTCGCGCAGATCCTTGATGAACTGGCCGGACCCGTAGGGCGACTCCACCTGCCCGTAGGCGAACTGGTTCACCTTCGGCAAAAGCTCGTTGCGGAGCAGCTCGATGCACAGCCGGGTGTCGTCGGCGGACCAGTTGTCGCCGTCGGAGAAGTGGAACGGGTAGATGTTCCACGACGACGACGGGTAGTCCGCGTTCACGATGTCGCGGCACAGCTTGTAGGCGGAGGAGATCATCGTCCCGCCCGACTCCCGGGTGTGGAAGAACGTGTCTCGGTCCACCTCGCGCGCCACCGCGTCGTGGATGATGTAGCGGGTCTCCAGCCCCTTGTACTGGTGCCGAAGCCACGTATCGAGCCAGAAGCTCTCGATGCGGACGATCTCCTTCTGTTCGTCCCCCATCGAGCCCGACACGTCCATCATGTAGATGATGACCGCGTTGGTCTCCGGCAGGTTCTGCACCTTGTAGGTGCGGTAGCGCTTGTCCTCGCGGGTGGGGATGATGACCGGCCGCTTCGGGTCGTAGGTCCCCATGGCGATCTGCCGCCGCAGCGCCTGCTTGAAGGTGCGCTTGAAGTGCCGCAGCCCCTCGGGCCCGGTGGTGTTGATGCCGGTGTAGCGGAGCTTCTGGGTGACGATCTGCTCCTTGCCCTTGTTCTCGATGTTGGGCAGCTGCAGCTCCTCGCCCAGGATCTGCGCCAGCTCGTCGAGCGTGACGTCCACCTCGAGCGCGTGCTGCCCCTCGGCCTCGCCGGCCTGGCCCGTCCCGTCCCCCGGCTGCGCTTGCCCCGGCCCGAGCGAC
>JADGHL010000029.1 GCA_019686135.1 Myxococcaceae bacterium
AACCGTCAGCAGGCGCGTGAAAGGCGCAATCGCGGCTGTGCCCGGTGAGGTCGGAACCGGTAGCGGGCGAGAGAGAAGCGCAGCCCGCGTCGTCGCGCCCGGGTAGGCGGGAACGATCAGCGGGTCACTGACCGCCGCAGCGCGGATGGTTGTGCCCGCCGCGGCCCGAACGGTCAGCGAGCCAGCGAGTGGCGCAACACGTGTTGTCGTGCCGGGTGAGGTCGGAGTCCCTGGCGGGCGAGTGCGAGGCGCAGTTGTGGCGGTGCCCGGCGAAATCCGAATGGGCAGGGGTCGACTGAGAGGCGCCGTCGCGGCGGCGTCGGGTGAGCCCGGAATGGTCGGGAGCCAGGTGAGAGGTGCAGTCGCGGCGGCGCGCGGCGGTGAAGTGGACGCAGCGCGCTGGGCCGCACGGCCGGCGGTGGTGATGACTCGTCGTGCGGATCGGTGCGGCACGCGGCCCCCTGTTCTGCACGAGAGCCTACCCGGGCGGACGGCTTCAGCGCGTGCTGGTCACCTTGGTGAGGCCGGGTGGGGTGGCCGGATCCAGTCCCCGTGCCACCGCGACCTCGCGCGCGAGCAGCTGGCCCAGCACTAGCAGCACCATCGCTGCGTGGTGTTCCTCCAGATCGCACGCGACGGTGAGCGCCGGCAACTCGGCGGATGCTTCGATGCGGCCCACGCGGAGCAGAAGGGGCCGGGCACCGCGGTCCGCCACCGTCCGAACGGCCTCGAGCACCTGCGCAGTGCTTCGCCCGCCCGCATCGAGCGCGAGCACCGGGTGCGCCGGTCCGACCAGGGTGACCGGGCCGTGCAGAAAGTCTGCCGAGGACCACGCGCCGGCGTGGAGCCGCGCCATCTCCTCGAACTTGAGCGCCGTCTCGAGCGCGATCGGATAGGCGAAGCCGCGGCCGACCACGAAGAGGTGCTCGACCTGCGCGAGCTCTTGTGCGTACGCGCGCACTTCGGCTTCGCGGGAGAGGGCGATCCCGAGCGCGTCGGGGAGCGCGGCGAGCGAGGCGGCTTCCGTGGGAGAGCGCTCGTCGGGCGTGGCGGGAACGTCGCCGGACGCACCGCTCTGGGTGGAGGTCGTTCGATCAGGGGCTGCACCGGCCTCCCGCTCGCAGGCGTCGACGCCCACAGTGAGCCGGGGCTGGTCCGCGCGGGAGTCTCCGCCCGCGCCCGGCTGGCCACGGGCATCTTCTTCCGATCCTGCTGCGCGCGCCGAGCTACCCTGCTCTGGCGCACGCACGTGCTCGGCTCGCAGAGCACCCGCGGCGCTCTCCGCGGTGGCGGAATCCGGAGCGCGGCGATCGCCCGGCGCGGTGGGCGCGACGGCGAGCCTTGCGCCGGAGCCGTCGGCGCCCGGAGTCGTCGCGCGGGCGCGCTCGTCTGGTTTCGCCAGCACACCGAAGCGGGAGGAGAGCAGCGCTAGCACGGTCATCTGCGCGAGCACCGTCTTGGTGGCCGGCACCGACTCCTCCGGCCCGGCGGCGATGTCGACGACCCACTCGGCCTCAGAAGCGAGCGGCGAAGCGGTGTCGTTGACGATCGCAAGGGTACGCGCGCCCGCCCGACGCGCGGCGCGGATGACTGCGATCACGTCCTCGCCTCTGCCGGACTGCGAGACGGCGATCACGAGCGTGTCGCGCAGATCGGGGCCGCTCCCGTAGAGGGTGAACGCGGACGGCGCGGCGAGCGAGGTCAGCGCGCGGTTGCGGACCTCGAAAAGGTAGCGCCCGAAGGTGGCGGCATGATCCGAGCTGCCGCGCGCCACCAGGACGATCGCCCGCGGCGGTGCAGCGCGGACCGAGCGGGCGACGGTCTCCAGCACGGAAGGCGGCGCGTCGATGAGCCGCCGCGCCACCTCCGGCTGTTCGGACATCTCGGCGTAGAGCCGCTCGAGCGCCCGGCCCATCGGGCGCTACTTCTTCGCGCCGTCCAGCTCCTTCGCCTTGGCGCGCATCGTCTCGAGCAGCTTGTTCCAGCCGCCCTCCTTGAGCAGCGGCTTCACCTGGTCGTCGCGGATACCGGCGAGCATCGAGTCACCGAGCACCGCCACGTCCACGACCCGCCACGCCGAGCCGTCCTTGACGAGGGCGTACTTGAGCTTGAGCTCCTGCTTCTTGAGCGGATGGTCGATGACGATGGTGGAGGCGACCGAGGCCTTCGACCCGTCGATCTCCGGTTCGTCGTAGTTCACCGCGCCCAGGTTCTTGAAGTTCTCGCGGATCTTCGGGAAGGCGATCTGGGCGAACAGCTTGTGGAACAGCTCCACAAACTCCTTGCGCTGTTCCGGGGTGGCTTTCTCCCAGTCATCGGTGGTGAGCGCCTTGCCCTGCTCCTCGCCGGCGAACTGCTTGAGCGCGAGGCCGTCGCGGCCCACCTTGATCGAGTTGACCACCGTCTTGAGCGGCCGGACGACGGCGTCGTTCGACGCGGCGGCGGCACTTCCGGCGAAGGCCACGACGGCGGCGAGCGTGAGCGAACGGGTCAGCGTGCGGATCATCTGTGGTCGGCTCCCTGTGGGAAAACAGGTGTGCGTCTAGCCGAGTTGAACGCGACCGTGCACCCCGAAATTCATCACCGCACTTTGGCCCCTCCCTACGCAGGACAGGTCCGTCCGCCGGACGCCTGCCTTCCTGACGACCGGCAGCCCACTTTCCGCCGACCGGGCGGGGCAATAATTACGCCGAATCGGCATATGTTCATATGTCGTTTGACAGAAAAACCGAGCCGCCGTTAGTGTGCGCCGCCCTTTTCCGGAAGGAACGAACCAAGCCATGCCCAGGGACTACCTCTTCACTTCTGAGTCGGTGACCGAAGGCCACCCCGACAAAGTCGCGGATCAGATCTCCGACGGCATCGTCGATGCGATCATCGCGAAGGATCCGCAGGCGCGGACCGCCGTGGAGACGCTGGTGAAGACCGGTCTGGCGATCGTCGCCGGCGAGGTCACCACCAGCACGTACGTGGACATCCCGAAGATCGTCCGCGAGACGATTGTCCGTATTGGCTACACGCACACGGACATGGGTTTCGACGGCCACACCTGCGGGGTGATGGTCGCGATCGAAGGGCAGTCGCAGGACATCGCCCGGGGCGTGGACAACAAGAAGGAGCAGGGCGCCGGCGACCAGGGAATGATGTTTGGTTTCGCAGTGGACGAGACGCCGGAATTGATGCCCGCGCCCATCCACTACGCGCACGCGCTGACGAAGCGGCTGGCCGATGTCCGGCGCAAGTCGCACGACTGGCTGCGCCCGGACGGCAAGTCGCAGGTCACCGTCGAGTACCGGGACAACAAGGTGGCGCGCATCGACGCGGTGGTCGTCTCCACCCAGCACTCCGACTCGGTCTCGAACAAGACCATCAAGGAGGTGGTGATGGAGGAGGTCATCCGCGCCGCGCTTCCCGCGAAGCTGCTCGACAAGAAGACCAAGTACTTCATCAACCCGACCGGGCGCTTCGTCATCGGCGGGCCGATGGGCGACTCGGGCGTGACCGGGCGGAAGATCATCGTCGACACCTACGGCGGGATGGGGCGGCACGGCGGCGGAGCGTTCTCCGGGAAGGACCCGTCGAAGGTGGATCGCTCGGCGGCGTACATGGGCCGCTACATCGCCAAGAACGTGGTGGCGGCGGGGCTGGCGAAGAAGTGCGAGGTGCAGGTGAGCTACGCGATCGGCGTGGCGGATCCGGTGTCGGTGATGGTGGAGACCTTCGGGACCGCGACGGTGCCGGAGGAGAAGATCGCCGAGGCGGTGCGCCACGTGTTCGGGCTCAAGCCGCGCGAGATCATCGAGTCGCTCGACCTGTTGCGGCCCATCTACCAGAAGACCGCGGCGTACGGTCACTTCGGCCGGAACGAGAAGGAGTTCACCTGGGAGCGCACCGACAAGAAGGAGGCGCTCCGGGATCTCGTGGGCAGCAGCAAGTCGCCGCGTCTTCGCGCGATCGGTGGTGGGAACTGAGCCATGGGAAACATGACGATGCACGCACTGAGTGGAACGGGTGGCGCGCCGGCGCCGAAGTACAAGGTGAAGGACATCGGGCTGGCCGAGTGGGGGCGCAAGGAGATCGCGCTCGCCGAGGCCGAGATGCCCGGACTGATGGCGCTGCGGAAGGAGTACGGGCCGCAGAAGCCGCTCAAGGGCGCGCGGAT
This sequence comes from Myxococcaceae bacterium, assembly GCA_019686135.1. GTDB lineage: Bacteria > Myxococcota > Myxococcia > Myxococcales > Myxococcaceae > JADGHL01. The sequence continues at coordinate 4,163 of JADGHL010000029.1, forward strand.
CGCCGGCTGCCTGCACATGACCATCGAGACCGCCGTGCTGATCGAGACCCTGCTCGAGCTCGGCGCTGAGGTGACCTGGACCTCCTGCAACATCTTCTCGACGCAGGATCACGCGGCCGCGGCGATCGCCGCGCGTGGCGTGCCGGTGTTCGCGTGGAAGGGTGAGACCGAGGCCGAATACGAGTGGTGCCTCGAGCAGCAGCTCTTCGCGTTCCAAGGCGGCAAGGGCCCGAACATGATCCTCGACGACGGCGGCGATTTGACGCTGCACGTCCACAAGAAGCATCCCGAGCTGTTCGAGGGTGCAGATCCGATCCGTGGCATCTCCGAGGAGACGACGACGGGCGTGCACCGCCTCTACGAGATGGCGCAGAAGGGCGAGCTGAAGGCGCCGGCGTTCAACGTCAACGACTCGGTCACCAAGTCCAAGTTCGACAATCTGTACGGCTGCCGCGAGTCGCTGGCGGACGGCATCAAGCGCGCCACCGGCGTGATGTTCGCCGGGAAGATCGCCGTGGTGGCCGGCTATGGGGACGTGGGCAAGGGGAGCGCGCACTCGCTGCGCGGCTACGGCGCGCGGGTGATCGTTACCGAGATCGATCCCATCAACGCGCTCCAGGCGGCGATGGAGGGCTTCGAAGTCAACACGATGGACAACGTCGCGCACCTCGGCGACATCTTCGTCACCGCCACCGGGTGCATGAACGTCATCCGCGGCGATCACATGGCGCGAATGAAGGACTGCGCCATCCTCTGCAACATCGGTCACTTCGACGTGGAGATCGACGTGAAGTGGCTGGAGAACTACCCGGGGATCAAGGAGACGGAGATCAAGCCGCAGGTGGATCAGTTCACCTTCCCGGACGGGCGGCGGCTGATTCTTCTCGCGCGCGGGCGCCTGGTGAACCTCGGCTGCGCGGAAGGGCATCCGTCGTTCGTGATGTCGACCTCGTTCTCCAACCAGGTGCTGGCGCAGATCGCCCTGTGGACCGCGGAGAAGGGGAAGTACCCGGTCGGCGTCCACGTGCTGCCCAAGAAACTGGACGAGAAGGTCGCCGCGCTCCACCTCGACAAGCTCGGCGTGAAGCTGACCCGGCTCACCGAGGAGCAGGCGAAATACCTCAACGTCCCGGTGGACGGCCCGTACAAGCCGGACCACTACCGGTACTGATCAGCCGCCGCCAGGGCGGCGGCGTACGTCGTTTGTCGTTCGTCGTGAGAAGTCAGCGGCCGTCTCTGGCTTTGGGCTCCGAGACGGCCGTTGCTCTTGAACCCGGTGGCGGAAGCACCTCTTCTGCCCCAGACGGTTCTCGGTCCTCCCGGGGCCGATGTCGCCGGTGGTTCAAACCGAGACGAACTTCCGGCCGAAATCAGCGAGGGCGCCCTGGGCGGCCATTGCGACGCTGGCGTCACGGCCCTTTAGGGCGTTCATGTCGCGGCGCATGGATGCACAGGTTTTTGCCCCAACCTGGCGGATCTCAGCGCTGAAGTTTGACCTTCATGTCCGGGCCGGTGGACGGTGTTCGCGCTGCGCGGTGATGGGGCGTTGTATGGTCACGCCCGCCCGGACCACGCCGGCATCTTCGCCATCGTCGCGGTAGCGGTCCTCCGCGCGACGCCGGGATCGAGCCCCTGGGTGCGCTGGAGGAACGCGGTCATCCCGGCGAGCACCTCGTCGTAGCTCTTGAGCTGACCGTCCGGGTGGGCGCAGTGCCTGCAGTACTCCTTCGTCACGTCTCCCGAGGCGTGGTCTTCGGGCGTCCTCAGCGGCATGCCGCAGCTGGTGCAGTTCATCGCTTGCTCCTGCTCTTCGGTGTGGGGGTGGAGATGAGACCCATGAAGTGATCCAGCAATTCGCGCCCATGGGTCTTCAGGGCCGACCGGCCCGGCGCGAACAGCTCGCGGTGGATGACGTAGTGGTGCACCAGCCCGATCCAGGTGTTGAACAGAAGGTGCAGCGGAATCTCGCGGATGCGGCCCGCCGCCATGTCGCGCGCGGCCGCTTCGGCGATGTGGTGCGCCACCGCCGACTGCACGCCGACCCACTCGGCGTCGAAGCCCTTCGGCAAGAGCGGCGCCTCGAGCAGAAGCCACCGCAGCTCGTCCTCCCGGTCGGCGAGGCAGTCCAGGTGCTTCGCGAGCACTTCGCGCAGCGGCGCATCCTGCGAGCCCAGCGCGTGCAACGCGTCGGTGATCTCGCGCGCCATCTCGCCGACGACCGCCGCCATCAACGCCTCGCGGGACGGGAAGTGCACGAACACCGACCCGTGTGACACGCGGGCCGCCTTCGCCACGTCCACCGTCCGCGTCCGGGCGAAGCCCCGTCGCGCGCACAGGCGCCGCGCGTGCTCGAGGATCCGCCGCCGCGTCTCGGCCTTCTGCGCGGCGCGCTGTGACTCAGGTGAGTGAGAACTCATTGAGTGGAGACTTAGTCAAAGTCGAGATCGCCGTCAACCGCCGATCCGAGCGTTCGGACGGGGCCGCTCGAGGGCTTCGTGCTCCAGGGCTAAGTGGACGGCGTCGTCGAAGGGAACGCTCTCCGGACGATCTTCCACGACCGGCGCATGGGGCACGTCAGCGTCGATGCGGGAAGGTTGGCCCTCGAACCGACCACGACGGCGACGATCGATGTGGGGGTGGTCGCCGGGCCGTGGGTGACCTCAACCATCGGCGTCAGCAGAGAAACGCGAGGCTTCTGGTCCATCGCCCGCCCGGATGGCCTGGCGAGCATGTCGTAGGCCTGACACGACCTCGCACGCTACCAGTCGGCGCTTCGGGCGGACCCAGGCCAGATGCTCGGCGATCACGAAACGATTGACGACCCGCGCTTTCAGCTCCGGGTCATGGCCACACGATGTCGCTGGGCTTGTTCCCGGAGTAGGTGTTCCCCCCGTCAACGAACGTCACGGTCGACGAGAACATGATGCCGCCGCCAGTGGCGGTGGCAGCGCAGGCCGGATCCAGGGGGTTGCAATTCACCTCCGCCACGTTGTCGGTGACGGTGTTGTTGCTGAAGGTCACTTTGGGGCATTCGCCCGTGCAGTTGTCCGGCCCCAAGACCTCGAATGCCCCCGCCGCGACGTTCCGATTGCCGTACTTATCGGAGGAGGTGCATTGGGCGCCGGGCACTCCTCCCACCCCGACCTTGCCTTTGTTGTTGGCGAACGTGGAGTCGGTGATGTTGAAGTCGGCTAAGCCGCCGATGAAGCCGCTCACCATGAGGCCGCTCCCAGACACCGAGCCGCCGCGGCCGGCCGAGCGGGTGCCGGACGGCGTGGCGTTTCCGCCATCGCCACCCTGGGAGACATTCCCGTCGAAGGTGAGGTTGGTCAGGATGGGGGCCAGAGTGCTCGGGGCCAGGTATGCACCGCCCCCCATCCCGCTGCCTCCGTCGCCGCCCCGGGCGTTGGAGGCGGTCACGTTGGCGCCATGGCCACCGATCGCCTGGTTGTCGATGAACCGGGTGGAGTCCAGTTTCACGGCGTGGGTCTCGTCTCCCATGAAAAACAGGCCGCCACCGCTGCCGGTGCCCCCATTGTTGTATGTGCCATCGGTGTTCGGGCGCCCCTCACCTCCGCGCGCCACGTTGAGATCGAGCAGCGAGTCGACGAGCTCCAACGCTGAATTGTGAGCGAAGACTCCGCCGCCCGAACCGTTACCACCGGTCGGCAGGAATTGGTCGACGGCGCCCCCCACGGACTCGTTGGCCTTGATGTGACAGCGCTGCATGACGACCTCGCTGGCGGTGGTGATCGCCACACCACCGCCGCCCGCACCCGTGTTCGCACCGTCCGGTCCGTGAACGCTGTTCTTGTAAATGAACGCATCTTCGATGCGGACGTTCGTGCTGGAGTCGATCGCGATCCCGCCCCCGAGCGCGCGGTAGTTGGGGTCGGCGCTGGTGGTCGTCACCGTGGTCGTGTTGTCGCGCACGACGAGGTGCGCCAGCGTGACGCCGTTGGCGTTGGAGATGCGAATCCCGCCGCTCTCCTTTCCGCCGCGCACCGTGAAGCCATCGAGGCGCGCGTTGGACCCGATCACGACCACCGGGCGATCGCTGCAGTTGGCGCACGTGTTCTCGAGGATCGACGCGTTGCCCGGAGCGATGATCGCTGCGGCGGTCTCGGCGGGATCCATCGCGCGGTCTTCGACGCTGCCGTTGGTCCCGGTCAGATTCTGGGCGAAGCCACCGTAGACCTGCGTCCCGAACGGGATGACGAACACCGGCGCGTTCTCGTCCACCGTGGTGTAGGTGCCCGCCTTCACCCAGATGTGGGCACCCTGCGCGCCCCAGTCAGCCAACGCCGTCTTCAGGGAGGAGTAGGCGGTCTCCCAGGTCATGCCGTCCGGCGTGGCGCTGGTCGCGTCGTCGTCGACGAAGATCGCCGGCTGGAAACGGATGTCGAGGGTGCGGGTGATCTCCCCGTCGCCCTGGCACTGAAGCGTCAGGGTGACCGACTGCGTCGGCGTGTAGCTCAGGCTGCCGTTCGTTTCGGTCGACAGCGTGGTCATGCCGTCGCGCAGCTGGCAGCTCGTGGCATTCGTGGTGGTCCAGGTCACCGTCGGCGGCGCAGTGCCGACGACATACGTCTGCTTGTCGGCGGTGAGCGACGCGGTGATCGTCCCGGCCCGGCAGCTCCCGTCGCCACTGCAGACGGAGGTCGCGGGGTTGGCCGCGAAGCACTCGGCGTTCGAGTTGCACCCGCGGCAGGCGCCGTCCTCGCCGCAGATGGGCGTGGCGCCGCTGCAGGACGTCGAATCCAGGCAGGCGACGCAGGTGCCGGAGTCGTTGCAGAAGGGCTTTGACGGATCGCGCGCGGCGCAGTCGTCGTTGCTCGCGCAGCCTCCGGAAGGCTGGCAGACCCCCGAGGCATCACAGGCCTGGCCTTCCGGACAATGGTCGCAGTCCGTGGGCGGCTGACCGCTGCAGGCGGCGAGTGAGAGGAACACAACAAGCGAGAGAACCAGGGTCGTGGGGCGCATGGGCTTCACTCCGGGGTCGCAGGGGGCCGCAATCCGAGCAACCGCGCGACCGGCAGTCAACGTTTGCCGCGATCTCCGAACGGGGCAGGGTGCTATCTGCTCCGCCCATGAACACCGGCGGATGTGCCTGCGGCGCGGTCCGATTCGAGATCACCGGCGAATTGACTCCAGTCACCTTCTGTCACTGCTCGAAGTGCCGGCGCTGGCATGGCCACGTGGGGGCGTACACCGCGGTCGACCGGCCCGGCTTCCGTCTGACCGAACAGCGCGGGCTCAGGTGGTACGCGGCGACGGCCACGGTGCGGCGTGGCTTCTGCGGTGAGTGCGGATCCAGCCTGCTGTGGGACGAAGAGGGGGTAAGGAAGATCTCGATCTGCGCGGGGACGATCGACGCGCCCACCGGGCTCAGGCCGAAGGCGCACGTTTATCTCGGCAGCAAAGGGGACTACTACGAGGTCCCGGAGGATGGTCTTCTGCGCCGCCTTGAATTCACCCGCTGAGGACGACCGGATGAGCGAGCTCTCCTTGACCCAACCCCCGACTCCGAAGAAGGGCATGCTCATCCGCAGGCCGCCCGCCGAGGTGTTCCGCGCCTTCGTCGATCCGGACATCACCACGAAGTTCTGGTTCACGAAGAGCACCGGGAAGCTGGCGCCGGGCGCGAAGGTGACCTGGACCTGGGAGATGTTCGGCGCCTCCGCGGACGTGGTGGTGAAGGACTTCCAGCAGGACCGGCGGCTTCTCATTGAATGGGGCCCGCCGGAGGCGAGCACCACGGTCGAGTTCCGCTTCGTCCCCCAAGAGGGCCACACCTTCGTGCAGATCACCGAGACGGGCCTTCGTGGCACGGGCGATCAGATGGTGGCCTATGCGATCGACTCGACCGGCGGGTTCGCGCTGGTGCTGGCCGCCGCGAAGGCGCTGCTCGAACACGGTGTCGTCCTGTCGGTGGTCCGTGACCACGCGGTGCCGGGCCTGCGGCTCTGAGCTGCCGCCCACCCACCCAGGTGGGTCGCTTCGGACTGCTCGGCACCCCCTTCGTCACGAACGACCCAGGCCAGTGGGTCACGGACGCAGCGCCTCCGTCCAGTAACGGTGAACGCCGCCGGACGCGACATCAGCAAATTCGAGGACTTGTGAGCGCCGACCCGGTTTTGCGTCCGCCATCATTGAACCCGGCCCCGCGGTTGCAGACGGGCCGCGCCAATGATCCCACGACCCATCCATTTCCTATGGCGCCTATTCGGCGCAGTCCTGCTGCTCGCGGGCCCGGTGGCGAGCGCGGAGGACTCCACTGCGCCGGGTTTCGCGCTCTCGCACTTCGAACCTTCCGGGAGCGGCAGTCGCTTCTTCACGCTCGAGAGCCTCGACTGGCGCGCGGGCACAGGGCCCACGTTCGGCGTCGTCGGCGACTACGCGCACAAGCCGCTGGTCATCTACGCGCTCACGCCACAGCGGCGGCAGGAGATCCGCGTCATCGCCCGCGACTTCGCGCTCGCCCACGTCGGCGGCGCGTACGCGTTCGGCGATCGCTTCCGGGTCGGACTCGACCTCCCCGTGCTGGGCTACGGCAACGGCGCGGTGGGTCGGATCGGACTCGTCACCTATCCGGCGCCGCAGCACACCGGCATGGGCGATCTCCGCGTCCGCGGCGACTGGCGCTTCGTCGGGAGCGCGCACGATGCGGTCCGCGCGGGCCTGGGCGTCAGCCTCTTCCTTCCCACGGGCGATCCGGCCGCCTTCATGGGTGACGGCGTGCTCCGCGGCGCGCTGCAGCTTCAGGCCGCGGGCGAGGTCGCGGACTACCTGGCGTGGAGCGCGCGCGCGGGCGTGCTGTTGAGCGGGCTGGATGCCGAGTACGCCGGCGCGCAGCTCGGTCATCAGGCGCAGGCGGCGGTGGGCGTCGGCCTCCGCGCTTTCAGTGACCGGTTGATCGCCGGCCCCGAGCTCTCCGTGACGACGTCTCTGAAGGGCGCGTTCTCGGAGCCGTCCACGTCGATCGATCTGATGATCGGCGCGCACTACGCCATCTCGCCGCAGTGGCGGGTGGGCGCGGGCATCGGCCGCGGGTTCACCTCCGCGGTCGGCTCGCCCTCGCTGCGCGGGGTGGTCGGCGTCGAGTGGACCCCGGTCTTCTCCGACCCGAACGCCTGCAACGACCTGCGCGCCTCGCTCGCCTCCGCGCGCGCCGCCGCCGAAGAGCAGGCCGCCCTGGCCGCCGCTGCTCGCGTTGAGGCGGAACGTGCCGCCCGGGAGCGCGCGGCCGCCGAACGGCGCGCGGCCGAAGCGGCGGAGCGTCAGCGGCTTGCTCTGGAGCAGGCGGCCGCCGAGGCGCGCGCCAACGCCGACGACGACGGGGACGGGGTCCGCAACGCGGACGATGCCTGTCCCGCCGAGGCCGGCGCCGCGAACGCCGAACGTTCGAAGAACGGGTGCCCCACCGGCGCGGTCGTGGGCGAACAGCTCGTGCTGGACCAGGTGCGCTTTCGGACCGCCAGCGACGTGCTGCTCCCGGAGAGCCAGCTGATCCTCGAGAAGGTGCTGGCGGCGATCTCGAAGCTGCCCGCCGACTACCGCTACCGCATTGAAGGTCACACCGACGACCGCGGCCCGGCGTCCTTCAACAAGGACCTGAGCGAGCGGCGCGCGAAGAGCGTGGCGAAGTGGCTCGTCGCCCACGGCTTCGACGGCAGCCGGCTGGAGTCCGCCGGCTTCGGCCCGGAGCGCCCGGTCGCGCCCAATGACTCCGACGAGAACCGCCAGCGGAACCGGCGCGTCGAGATCCACATCGTCAACCTGGAGGCCCGCTGACCATGCGCGCCTCCCATCCCCTCCACCCCACCCGGAAACCACCCATGCACAGGCTTCGCGTCCTCGCCGTGGCTGCGCTCACCGTCCTTGTGGCGGCGTGCAGCGACTCCGAGTCTTCTTCCAGAACCCGTCCCTCGTGGTCGATCGGCCGCAGCCAGCGCGCGCTCGGCACCGATCTGTCCATCACTGCGTCCAGCACCACCCCGGGCGTCGGCGCGCCGGTGGAGCTGCGCGCGTCCGCGCCGGTGCACAACGACGTCTCGCTGATCGGCCAGACGCTGGAGCTGTCGTTCGACAACTCCCGCCTCGCCGTCGGCGCGGCGCCCGTCGTGCCCGAGGGCTGGACCACCACCTATTACAGCAACGGGACTGCGCTTCCGTCCGTGCCGGCCTCCGTGGAGGCCTGGGCGTCGGTCGATCGGATCGTCGCCAGCGGCAGCGTGGAGAGCGACGGCTCCGCCAACGGGCAGCAGGTGATCGTCGGCCACGCGGACGGGACGGTGCAGATGCCGCCCACTGCGTCCACGTTCTCCGGCGGGTCTGCGGGTGACGGCTGGGACGTCATCTTCAGCCCGGACCGCACGAAGGTCTTCAACGTCCACCACCACGACGGCCCCCCCACGCTGATGTGCCGGAACGCGAAGGACGGCTCGAGCTGCGGCGCGGGCTACCCGTTCGCGCTGTACCACACGAGCTCGCGCTCCACCGGGTGGATCGACCCCGACACGCTCCGCTTCTGGCACGAGACGTACGACGGCACCACCGCCGGCTGGGAGTGCGTGGACGTCTCCGGCACGATGGCCGATCCGTACGCGCCGCCCAGCTACTGCCCCACGCGCTTCGTCTCCGCGGGCTTTGCTGCGAACACCTACGACGCGCACATCGATCTCGCCGTGGTGGGCAAGGAGCTCTACAGCCTGGACGCGGTGAACGCGAGGCTCACGTGTCTGGACGTGAGCGCCAACGGCGGTGCGGGCGCGCCCTGCGCGGGGCAGCCCTACGCGGGCTTTGGCGCGGCGGGCCCGTTCAACACGAACCTGAGCCTGATCGCCATCGACGGGAAGATCTACGTGCAGGGCAACAACGTGGTGAAGTGCTTCGACCCGGCGACGAAGGCGGCCTGCACCAACGGCTGGCCTGCCGCCGGCTTGGCGACCACGAAGAAGCGCCCGTTGATGGCGGTGCCGGATGCGAACGGCGCCCTCAACGTCTGTGTGCAGGGTGACTGCTGGGCGCTCAACGGCGGACCGTCCACGCTGCCTTCGGGCTTCTCCAGCTTCATGGCCAGCAACCCGGTCTCGAGCGGCTGCTGCGGCGAGTACTACTCGTCCACCGCCTTCGCCGGCACGCGGCTGTTCTTCCCGATGACCAACAACCGCGTGAACTGCTGGGACTCCGCTCTCAACAACGGCGCCGGCGGCCAGTGCACGACCGAGCCGTACGTTCAGGAGGACGGCAGCACGATCCAGGGCTCGTATCCGCTCACCGTTCAGTTCGTGTACAGCGTGCGCCCCGACCCGGTGAACCCAAACTGTCTGTGGTCGAACGGCGACGACGGCGTCATCCGCACCTGGGACGTTCCGTCCGGCACCGCCGGCTGCAAGGCGCCGCCGCCACCTCCGCCGGTCGTCACCTACTACCCGCAGGCGGTCATCCCGCGCCTCTCGTGCGACCCGGCGAACCGCGTCGGCAGCTGGAAGTCGTTCACGGTGCGGAACCCTGAGCCGAGCGAGTACGTGTCGGCTACGGTCACCATCAAGGACTCGAACGGCGTGGAGATCCCGGGGTGGGTCGACGTGCCGCTGCCGCCCAACCAGCAGCTCGACCTCACCGGTCTGAGCACCGCCGCCACCGGCCTCAACCCGTCCTTCGTCATCAAGTTCGAGGGGATGACCAACGACATCTCGCTCGGCGTCGTCACCGGCGGGCCCCAGGCGGACTTCAAGGTGCTCGGCGAGTCGCCGCAGATGTGCGTCACCGCCACCATGCGCTCGTGCGCCACCGGCACCGGGCTGTTCCCACAGAACGAACCCGCCTCCACCACCGTCACCGCGAACGGCTCGGCGTCGATCGCCGGTGGGCAGTCGGTGACCTTCACGCCGGCGGCGGTGACGATCGCCGACGCGGCCGCGGACGCGGCGAACTGCGGCGGCACGCTGAACGGGACGCTCGCTACGGCGGACGGGGCTCCGGTCGAAGGCCTGCAGGTGGCGCTGCTCGACGCGCTCGGCGCCTCGGTGGGGGATGAGGCCGGCGCGCCCATCACCACCACCAGCGGCCACGACGGCACTTTCGCCTTCCCCGCGCTTCTGCCCGGCACCTACGCGGTGCGCATGACCAGCACCTCGGACTGGAAGCTGGCGTCGATCACCGTCGCCGCGGGTGGTTCGGGCACGGTCAACGCCTCCGCCATCGGCGGCAACTCCGGGCCGGTGGCGGTGGGCCCGGCCGCGGTGTCCACCGTGAACGGCCTGTACGAGGCCCTGGGCCAGGACGGCGGCGTGCCGCCGAACGTGGGCGCGTTCCTCGGGAACACCGAGTTCACGTTCGAAGCCTCCACGCTCGCCCCCGCGCAGGGCGCCACCGTCCAGTACCGCGCGGCGATCCCGCTGCAGGATACGCGCGGAGTCGTCGGCCACACGCTCGAGGCCACCATCGACACCACGCGCCAGCACCTCACCGGCGCGCCGACGTTCCCCGAGGGCTGGTCGGTGCAGTACTTCAGCGGCGGGACGCCTTTGCCGTCGGCGCCCACCACCGCGGCCGGGTGGGCGGCGGTCGATCGGATCGTCACCTCCGGCAACGTCCGCTACGACGGCGTGGTCAACGGCTACCAGCTCTACGTGGGCGCCACCGTGGCCACCGCGCCGCCGCCGACCGCCTCGTCCTTCTCCGGCAACTCCGCGGGCGATGGCTGGGACGTGTTCTTCAGCCCGGACCGCACCAAGGTCTTCAACATCCACCACCACAACGGCCCGGCGACGGTGATGTGCCGCAAGTCCGCGGACGGCACGCCGTGCGGCGCGGGCTGGCCCTACGCGGTGAAGAACACCGGCAACCGCGCGATGGGCGTGGTCGACCCGGTGACGCTCCACCTGTGGCTGCCCACCTTCGACAGCGCGACCTCCACCGCGGGCTGGCAGTGCATCGACGTGTCCGGCCTGGACGAGACGCCGTACCGCGGGCCGAGCGACTGCGCGACGCCGTTCGTCTCCGCCGGCTTCACCGCGACCCACTATGACCAGCACGTCGGCGTGCACCAGATCGGCCGCAGGCTGTTCAGCCAGAGCCTGGTCGCCGGCGGCGCGCTCACCTGCCTCGACCTCGACGCCAACGATGGCGCCGGCGCGCCGTGCCCAGGCCAGCCGTACGCCGGCTTCGGTGGCACCCAGCTGGACCACACCGACTTCACGGTCATCGACGGCAAGCTGTACACGCTCGGTGGCGGCCAGGTCCGCTGCTTCGACCCGGAGACGAACGCGGCCTGCGCCGGGATGAGCTGGCCCAGGGCCACCGGGAACGATCAGCCCATCCTCGGGATCCCCGACGCCGATGGGGTCATCCGCAACGTCTGCGTGGAGCAGGACTGCTGGGCGCTCGACGGCAGCGCGCACACGCTCCCCCAGGACTTCATCAACTACCGTGCGGCCAACCAATCCCAGGCGCTGGCGTGCTGTTCCATCTACGCGGGCGGCAGCTCCGGCGGGACGCGTACCTTCTGGCCCACCGGTCTCAACCTCGTCGCCTGCTGGGATTCGGAGACCGCCGCGCCGTGCGCCAACTTCCCGATCAACGTGAATGCGATCTACGCGGCGCGCATCGATCCGGCGGACGAGAACTGCTTGTGGACCAACGGCGACGACGGGGTGATCCGCACCTGGAACATCCAGACCGGCCAGCAGGGCTGCGCGCCGCCTCCGGGCGTGGCGAAGTTCAAGCCGGCCATCACGCTGCCGCGGCTGGCGTGTGATCCTGCTCGCCGGGTGGGCGACTGGTCGGTGTTCCGGCTCACCCAGCCGGATCCCTCCGGCTACACCTCGGCGACGCTGACCATCCGCGACTCGCAGAACGCGCCGATCCCCGGCTGGACGAACGTGCCCATCCCCGCCACCCAGGCGGTGGATCTCACCGGGCTCACCACCGAGCTGACCGGCAGCGCGCCCACCTTCGAAGTGACGTTCGTGGGCCTGACCTTCACCGGGAACCCGACCGCGGACTTCGTCGTGGTGAGCGGATCGCCCGAGCTGTGCTTCACCGCGGTGGACACCTGCCCGGCGGGCCCGGGCCTTCTGCCCACCTCCGCGCCGCCCGCGACCCAGGCCACCGCCAAAGGTTCGCTGACTCTGGCGGACAGCACCGTGGTGCCGTTCGATCCGATCGCTCGCACCGTGCAGTACGCGGCGCCCGGCGTGGCGGCCTGTGGTGGCACGCTCAGCGGTACGCTCAGCTCCGTCGAAGGGCGCCCGGTGGTGGGCGCGACGATCGGCCTGCTGGACACCGACGGTAACCCGATCCAGGAGGGCGGCGCGAACGTCACCGTCACCTCCACCGCCCAGAGCACCTGGGAGCTCCCGCCGGTGATCGCCGGCACCTACCGGGTGCAGATGCAGGATTCGACCGGCTGGGTCGTCGACTCGGTGACGGTGAACGCCGGCGGATCCGGCACCACCGTGGCGGCGAACCACGTGGCGGTCTCCAACCCGGTGACCGTGACCGTGGGCGGATCCGGCGTGGTCGACGGCGCCTTCCACATCGGTGACTCGGATGCGGACGGGCTGCCGGACGATCAGGAGATGGGCCCGGGCTTCAGCGAGCTCGACACCGATTCGGACGGCGTGCCGGATCACGTCGATCTCGACTCCGACAACGATGGCCTGCTCGATGCGTTCGAGAATCAGGGCCTGGCCACGCTGGTCGATTCCGACGGTGACGGGACGCCGGATCTGCGCGACACCGACTCCGACGCGGACGGCATCTTCGACGCGGTCGAAGGCGGCGCGACACAGGACGCCTCGCTCGAGCGCCTGATCGGTGCAGTGGGCGCCAACGGTGTCATCGATGCGATCGAAACCTCGGTCGACTCCGGCCAGGTGATCTTCGCTGCGGTCGACACCGACGGTGACACGACCAAGGACTACCTCGACCTCGACAGCGACGCGGACGGTATCAGCGATCTGCTCGAGACCGCCGCGGACGCGGACGGGGACGGCATCGGCAACTGGCGCGACCTCGACGCGGACAACGACGGGCTCACCGACACGCTGGAGTTCGGCGCGCCGGGGCCGCTCGACACCGACAACGACGGCACGCCGGACTACCTCGATATCGACTCGGACGACGACGGTATCGCGGACGCGATCGAAGCCGGGTTCGACCCTGCGCAACTCGACGGCGACGGGACGCTGAAGGGCCCGTTCGGCGCGAACGGCCTCGCCGACGCGCTGGAGACGGCGCCGGAGAGCGGGCAGCTCGCCTATGTCCCGCACGATCAGAACAGCGATGACGTGTACGACTTCCGCTCGACTGACAGCGATGGCGATGGCCTGAGCGACACGCTCGAGAAGGGCCCCGGCAATCTGCCGGTCGACTCGGACGGCGACCAGCTCGCGGACTACCTCGACGTCGACTCCGACGGCGACGACATTGACGATGCGATCGAGTCGGACGGGACGGGCACCGTGGTCGACACCGACGGCGACGGGACGCCCGACCACCTCGACCTCGACACCGACGCGGACGGCATCCCCGATCTGGTGGAGACCGCCGTCGACGCGGACGGGGACGGCGTGGGCAACTGGCGTGACACCGATTCGGATGACGACGGGCTCGCGGATGCGCTCGAGGGCGCGGTCGACTCCGACCTGGATGGCACCGCCGACTTCCTCGACCTCGACTCGGACGACGACCTTTTGAGCGACGCGTTCGAGAGCAACAGCGGCACCGTGGTGGACACCGACGGCGATCAGCGGGCCGACCACCTCGACGCGGACTCCGACGCGGACGGCATCCCCGACCGGATCGAAGGCGCGCTGGATGGCGATGGGGACGGCGTGGGCAACTGGCGCGACCTCGACTCGGACGGCGATGGGATCGACGACGCGACCGAGCGCGGGCCGGACGGCACGACGCCGCTGGACACCGATCAGGACGGCATCGCCGACTACCTGGACACCGACAGCGACAACGACGGGCTTTCGGACGAGTGGGAGCGCGGCGCGAGCACCCCGGCGCAGCGTGATTCCGACGGCGATGGCCTGCCGGACTACCGCGACCCCGACTCGGACGGCGACACCATCTCCGACCTGCAGGAGACCGACGGCACCGGCACGCTGGTGGACACCGACAACGACGGCACGCCGGACGTGCTCGACCTCGACACCGACGGCGACGGCATCGAGGACTTCCGCGAGACCGGCGCGGACCTGGACGGCGACGGCGTGGGCAACTGGCGCGACCTCGACGCGGACGGCGACGGGCTCTCCGACACCTGGGAGAAGGGCACCGCCAGCGTGCCGCGTGACACCGACCAGGACGGCACGCCGGACTTCCTCGACACCGACAGCGACGGGGACACGATCGCCGATGCCACCGAGCGCGGCATCGTCCCCGACACGCTCGCCGACACCGACGGGGACGGCACGCCCAACGTGCTCGACGCGGACAGCGACAACGACTGCCGCCCGGACGTGGACGAGCCCGCCTTCTCCACCGACACGCACATGCCGCTCGCCAACCCGAGCGACAACTGCGGCAGCAACGGCGCCTGTGACACGACCACCGGCACCTGCCTCACCGCCTGCACCGTCGACGCGGACTGCGGGGGTGGGACGAGCGGGATGATCTGCGACGACGTCACCCGGCTGTGCACCGCCGGCTGCCGCGGCACCGGCAACCTGTGCCCGGGCACGCAGATCTGCAGCTCCACCGACGGCGCCGCGGGCGTGTGCCAGACGGACACCGACGGCGACGGGCTGACCGACGACGAGGAGCTGGCGAAGGGGCTGGATCCGTCGAAGAGCGACAGCGACGACGACGGCATCGGCGACGCCGTGGAGGCCGCAGGCGGCGTGCTCACCGACACCGACCACGACGGGACGCCGGATGCGCTCGATCTCGACTCCGACGGCGACGGCATCCCCGACTCCGTCGAGGGTCAGAACGACGCGGACGACGACGGCATCCCCAACTGGCGGGATGCGGACTCCGACGACGACGGCGTGCCGGACAGCGAAGAGCACGCGGTCGACACCGACGGGGACGGAACGCCCGACTTCGTCGACACCGATTCGGACGACGACGGCGTGCCCGACAGCGACGAAGCCGCCATCGGGACCTCGCGCACCAACCCGGACTCGGATGGTGACGGGATCTCCGACAAAGACGAGCTCGGCGCCGACGGCCAGCCGAAGGACAGCGACGGCGATGGCACCATCGACGCGCTGGACACCGACAGCGACGACGATGGTCTGCCCGACGCGCAGGAGTACGCCCAGGGCGGTGACACCGACGGTGACGGCACTCCGGACTACCTGGACACCGACACCGACGGCGACGGCATCCCCGACAGCGTGGAGCGCGGCACCGGATCCACTCCGGTCGACACGGATGGCGACGGCGTGCCTGACCACCTCGACGCGGATTCGGACAACGACGGCGTCCCCGACGCACAGGAGGCCCAGCCGCACCCCGGGCAGCCCGTGGATACCGACGGCGACGGTGTGCCGGACTACCTGGACAGCGACAGCGACAACGACTGCGTCGTCGACAGCGCCGAGACCTCCACCGGGATGTTGTTCGCGTCGATCCCGCAAAAGGACGTGGACGACAACTGCCCCGCCGCGGCGCCCCGGTGTGACACGAAGGTGGGCCGCTGCGTGCTCCCCGAGAACGCGCTCGATCCGGAGACCGTTCAGCTGGAAGGCGCGGGTGGCACCGAAGGCTGCACCGCGGTCGGCGGAGTGGGTGGCTGGCTGAGCGTGCTCGGCCTGGTCGGCCTGGCGGTCCGGCGCCGGCGCGCGAAACGCTGATCGACCGCACCCGAAGCACGAGAGCCCCGTCGGAAAATCCGGCGGGGCTCTTTGCTTTCATCGAGCACAGCGCCCGAAGCCGGGTTTGCTGTAGACGGCAGACGGAAGACGGAAGATCCAACACGCGGTAGCCGCCCCTTCTGCATCTTTGCCGCGCCCCTGTTCTCCACCACCGCGCTGGCGCGCCGCCTCGTCTTACGCAGTCGCGTGTCCTATCTTCTTCAGCCGATCGCCGTGACCGACGCCGGCCAGACGCAGAGCTCCACCACCGCTTCCAGCATCCCCGCTCGTCCGGTGGCCCGGCCGCGCCTGCTCGGGCTGGCGCTGGTGCTCGACTGCGGCCACCTCGACACAGGCGGCGAGTTGTTCGTGCTCGACCGCGTCAGCCGCGTCGTCCTCGGCCGCGGCGATCGCCGGGCGATGGAGCGGACGCACGATACGGGGCGCTGGACGCTCACCGATCCGAAGCTCTCCAGCACCCACGCGGTCGTTCAGGTCGAAGGCGGATCGGTGCTGGTGGAGGACCAGGGCTCGCGCAACGGGATCTTCATCCGCGATCAGCGCGTCGACCGCGCGCGCGTGTTGCCCGGCGAGTCGTTCCGTGCGGGCGACTCTTTCTTTCTGCTGGTCGACGACGTCGAACCTGTGCGCCCCAGCGACCGGCCGTTGCTCCCCACCTTTCACGGCGCCTTCGCCCGCGAGCTCGACCGGCTCCAGAAGCTGGCCGTGAGCCCGCTGCCGCTTCTGTTGATGGGCGAGACGGGCAGCGGCAAGGAGGTGCTGGCGCAGGCGATCCACGCGCGCTCCGGACGCCCCGGGGCCTTTTTGCCGGTGAACTGCGGAGCGATTCCGGACGGTCTGGTCGAAGCGCACTTCTTCGGCCACGACCGCGGCGCGTTCTCCGGCGCGGTGCGCGACGAGCCGGGGCTCGTCCGCCGCGCGGCCGGCGGCACACTGTTCCTCGACGAGATCGGCGATCTCCCCCTGTCGGCGCAGGCCGCGCTTCTGCGCGTGCTCCAGGGAGGCGAGGTGACCTCGGTGGGCTCCAGCCGTCCGGAGCGCGTGGACGTCCGCGTGCTCGCGGCCACGCACCGCGACCTCGAGAGCATGGTGAAGGCGGGCCAGTTCCGCGCCGATCTCTACGCGCGGCTCGCCGGCTTCGTGGCGCGAACGCCGCCCTTGCGCGAGCGCCGCGCCGACCTCGGGCTCTTGATCGCCTCGTTCATCGCCGACGGACGCCTGCCGCCGATCCGCATGGAGCGTGAGGCGGCGGCGCGGCTGCTCGATTACGACTGGCCGTACAACGTGCGCGAGCTGCTCCAGGCGATGCAGGCCGCCGCAGCGCTTGCGGGCGGAGAGCCGGTGCGCGCCAGCCACCTTCCGGAGACGGTCCGCGCCGGCACTGCGCCGAGGCCCGGCCAGGACCTCTCCCCGGAGGACCGGGCACTCCGCGACGAGCTCATCCGCCGGATGCGCGAGCGCAACGGGAACATCACCCAGGTCGCGCGCGACATGGGCAAGGCGCGTCAGCAGATCCAGCGGTGGATCCGCCGGTTCGATCTGCCGCGCTGACGGCCTGCGCCGCTTCAGCGGATCTCGAAGTTGGAGAACCGCACCTCGGCCGCGCGGTGCTGGACGTAGAGCGTCACCCTTCCGGCGGCGTAGGTGTCGTCCTCCACGCGCGCGATCGTCTCGCCGTTGAGGCGGATCTCGAACGCCTCCCCGCGTGCGTCCACCTCGACGCGGTTTCTGCCCGGGCGCAGCGTCGCTGGCCGGAACCTGGGGAACGCGGGATCGGCCGGTTGCCAGCCGCCGTGGGCGCCTTCGAAGACCTGGAACAATCCCCGGTTCCCGATGCCGAAGTTCACGCCGTAGCCGCTGCCGTCCTCGCGCTCGAGGACCGGTTGGGCCCGGAAGCCGATGCCGATGGTGGTGCCGTTGGGGGGCAGCCGGATCGGTTCGAAGTCCACCGTGAGGTGACCGTCCCGGAGCTCCGCATCGCTCATCACCTGGCCGCCGCTCCCGATGAGCGCCCCGTCCTCCACGCGCCAGCTGCCTTCCTGGATCTGCCACCGCGTCCCGCCCGCGGCGAGCGTCTCGGCACTGTGATGGCGCACGACCAGCGCCGCCACCGCCACGACTGCCGCGAAGCACGCGAACGTCACGCCGGCGCGTGCCCGGCGCCGCCTCGGCCGATCGTCCGTGTCCGCAGCAGAGGAGGGTGCCCGCCCCTCGAGCGCGTCGTCCACCGCGGCGATCAGCGCGCCCGCGTTCTGGAAGCGGGCCGCCGGCCTTAGATCGAGCGCCCGGGTGAGCACCGCCTCGAGGGCCTCACCCACCTCCACGCCGAGCACGCGCGGCGTGGGCCGCTCGGGCGACACCGCGCGCTCCAGTGGGTTGCCGTCACCGTACGGCCGCCGCCCGGTCACCAGCTCCACGAAGAGCAGCCCCAGGCTGTGCACGTCCGTCCACGGTCCGGTGCGGCTGGCGGTGACCTGTTCGGGCGCGGCGTACGGCGGCGAGTACGCGCTCGGTTCGCGGGTGAGCGTCTGGCCCGAAGGCAACGGTTCGTCGGCGACCGCCTTGGCCACGCCGAAGTCGACCACGCGCGGGATGATCTGCCCCCCGCGGCGGGCGAGGATGATGTTCGACGGCTTCAGATCGCGGTGGACGATGCCCTGTTCGTGTGCGCAGGCGATCGCCGACGCGACGGGCCGGAGCAGCCGCCAGGCGTCTGCGGGCGTCATCGGCGTGCGCACCTCGCCGTCTTCCACCGCGCGCTCCAGCGTCGACCCGTCGCACCACTCCAGGGCGATCCACGGGAGGTTGCCGTCGGGGAGCACGCCGGCATCCAGCACCGAGACGATGTTCGGGTGGCGCAGCTTCGCCAGCGTCCGCGCCTCTTCGAGGAACGCGGGGACGTAGCGGACCGGATCCCGGTCGCCGCGCAACACCTTGATCGCGATCGGACCGTCCAGCACCAGGTGGTGGCCCGCGTACACCCGCCCGAACCCGCCTTCGGCGACGAGCGCGTCGACGCGGTACCGGCCGGCGAGGAGGGTGCCGGGCGCGATGGATGCGTCCGTGAGCGGGCTGCTCATCCGGGCCGCGTTTACACGGTGCTCTCGTTGCCCGACAACGTCGTTCATCCGTCCGGATGACCCGCGAACGGGGCAGCGGGTGAAAGGGGGCGATCAGCGGTGGATGAACCCCGGGCGCACGGATAGAACCTCGCGGTGCCCTCCACCCTGACGATCGCCGGTTCGCCCACGCCGATCGCACGGGTGATCGTCGGAACCGCGGCGATGGGCAGCGTGCTGCCGGATGCGTGGGTGTCGAAGACGACGCGCGAGAACGAGCTGCGCTTCCTCGATGCGTGCTTCGAGATGGGCTGCACCGCCTTCGACACGGCGGCGATCTACCAGGCGGGCGGGACAGAGCGGTTGCTCGGTGCGTGGTTCGCCTCGCGCCAACACCGCGAGCGCGTCTTCCTCATCACCAAGGGCGCGCACCCCAACCCGGTGCTCGGCACCTCGCACTTCTCGGCCGCGGACGTGGAGAAGGATCTGCACGCGTCGCTCCGGCGCCTCGGCACCGACTACGTCGATCTCTACCTTCTGCACCGGGACGATCCGTCGCGTCCGTTCGAACCCGTGCTGGAGGCGCTCGCGCGGTTCCAGCGCGAGGGGAAGATCCGCGCCTACGGCGTCTCCAACTGGCGCACCGAGCGCATCCGCGCGGCGCAACAGTACGCGGCGGGCCACGGTCTCCCGTCCATCGCCGCCAGCAGCCCGCACTTCTCGCTCTTCGAATGGACGAGGCCGCCCTGGCCGGGGACGGTGACGCTGACCGGCGCGGCCAACGCGGAGGCCCGCGCGTGGCATGCACGCACGCAGCTTCCGGTGCTGGCGTGGTCGCCGCTCGGGCACGGGTTCCTCGCCGATCCACCGTCCGCGCACGGGCGGAAGTACTACGGCACCGCGGAGAACGAAGGCCGGAAGGCCCGCGCGCGTGAGCTGGCGAAACAGAAGGGCGTGACGACCGGCGACATCGCGCTCGCGTACCTCTTCCACCAGCCGTTCCCGGTGGCGGCCGTCGTCGCCTCCTCGAAGCCGGAGCGGATGAAGCGGAACCTCGCGGCGGCGGAGCTGTCGCTCTCGCCCGGGGAGATCGCGTTCCTCGAAGGGACGCGCTGAACCCACATCATGGAAGACACCCTCTACGACGCGATCGTCATCGGCTCGGGCGCCACCGGCGGCGTGGCGGCGAAGCAGCTCACCGAGGCGGGGCTGAAGGTCGTCGTGCTCGAGGCCGGCCGGATGTTCAAGGGCGGCAGCGAGTACGGCACCCAGGCCGGCAACATGGCGAAGGCGGTGTGGCGCCACTTCGTCACGAAGAACCAGCGCACGCAAGAACTGCACGGCGGCTACTGGGAGGTGAACCCGGATCTATTCACCGACGATCTGAAGAACCCGTACACCACCGCGCCCGGCAGACCCTACCGGTGGATCCGCGGGCGGCAGGTGGGCGGCCGGTCGCTCACGTGGGGCGGCGTCACGCTCAGGTTCAGCGACTACGAGTTCAAGGCGGCGAGCCACGACGGCTACGGCGAGGACTGGCCGATCGGCCTTGCGGACCTGGAGCCGTACTACGCGATGCTCGAGCGGTTCTTCCACACGCACGGCTCGCGCGAAAACATCCCCACGCTGCCGGACGGCGAGTTCGAGGACCCGAGCCCCCTCACGCCCGGGGAGAGGGTGTTCAAGGAGAAGGTGGAGGCGCGCTGGCCGGAGCGGCGGGTCATCCCCGCGCGCGGCATCAAGGCGGGCCGCAACCCCGCCCGCGGCGATCGGTACTCGCGCCTGTCCAGCCCCGGCACCACGCTCGCGGCGGCGAACGCGACCGGGAACCTCACCCTGCGCGCGGATGCGGTGGTGTCGAAGATCGTCGTCGACGAGCAGACCGGCCGCGCCTCGGGCGTGGAGTTCATCGACGCGAACACCCGCGCGCTGCACCTGGTGCGCGGGAAGCTCGTCTTCTGCTGCGCGTCGACGATCGAGACGATCCGCATCCTCTGGCGGTCCACCAGCGTCGCGCACCCCGACGGGCTCGGCGCCAGCTCCGGCGTGCTCGGTCGGTACGTGATGGATCACATCGTCAGCACCATCTACTTCTACATGCCCGAGGTCCCCGACGACCGGCGCGAGCGCTTCGAGCTGCTCGGATCGGATTCGATCATCGTCCCCAGGTGGATGAACCTCGAAGGTCGGCCCACCGAGCCGTACCTGCGCGGCTTCGGGCTCTGGGGCGGGATTCAGCGGCTGCCGTTCCCGTCGCTCCTGCTGAAGAAGAAGGGGATGGCGTTCGGCTTTCTCTGCGCGATGGGCGAGGCGCTGCCGCACGCGGACAACCGGGTGACGCTGGACTCCGAAAAGAAGGACGCGTGGGGCCTGCCGGTGCCGCACATCGCCTGCTCCTGGGTCGAGAACGATCTGCTGCTCGCGGGCGCCGCCCAGGCGGAGACCGAGGCGATGATCAAGGAAGCGGGCGGGGTGATCTGCTCGCTCACTGATCTCGTCCGCACGCCGCTCGTGGGTGAGGTGATGAAGGGAATGCAGCGCGAGTGGATGCCCACCACGCCCGGTCTGTTCGTCCACGAGGTCGGCGGGGCGCGGATGGGGTCGTCGCCGAAGTCGTCGGTCACCAACCCGAACTGTCAGCTGTGGGACGCGCCCAACGTGTTCGTCACCGACGGTGCGTGCTGGGTGAGCTCCGGGTGGCAGAACCCCACGCTCACCGAGATGGCCATCACCGCCCGCGCCTGCGCGATCGCCGTGGACGCGTTGCGACGCGACAATTTGTGAGCTGTCCGCGCGGCCGCTCTGCTGGCGGGACGCGGCCATGCGCGCCCACTGTGTGACAGGTGGAGGCAGCCTGCCCCTCTTCGCAGGGCACTCCGCTGTTCTCGGTTTACAGGCGACGGAGCGCGATCAAAGGTGACGCTCGTCTGGGAAGTGACCAGGGGGAAGCTTGGAAGCGGGTTACCCAGTGCCGGCGGACGAAGCGGCGCGGCTGGACGCGCTCCGCAGCTACAACGTCCTCGACACCCCGCCGGAGCCGGAGTTCGACGAGCTGGTCCGGCTGGCGGCGAAGCTGTGCAACTGCCCGGTCGCGGCCATCACGCTGATCGACGAGAAGCGCCAGTGGTACAAGGCCCGGTTCGGGCTGGAGGCGAGCTGGACGCCGCGCGCCGCCGATGGGCTGTGCTCCAACGCGATCCTCAACCACGAGCCGATGCAGGTCGGCGACATCGAGCTCGACCCGCGCTTCTGCGACTCGGACACGTTTCGCCAGCTCGGGCTGCGCTTCTACGCCGGCGTCCCGCTCGTGAACCGAGAGAACCTGGTGCTGGGCACCCTCTGCGTGCTCGATCACCGGCCCCGCCTCCTGCCGCCCGAGGAGATCGACGGGCTCAAGGTGATCGCCCGGCAGGTGCTGGCGCAGCTCGAATTGCGGCGCCTCGCCGCGGTCGGCGAGTTCCGCGAGCGCCTGGTGTCGATCCTCAGCCACGATCTGTGGGCGCCGCTGCAGCACGTGCTGATGGCCGCCCGGCAGGGGATGGGCCTCGGACCCGGCGGCCTGGATCCGCGCTACCTCTCGCAAATTGCAATCTCCGCCGAGCGGCTCACCCGGATGGTGCGCGACGTGCTCGACTTCACGCAGACGCGGCTCGGCAACGGGCTGCCCGTGCAGACGCGGCCGGCCCACCTCCATCAGATCTGCCGGCGCATCGTGCAGGAGTTCTCGCTCTCCTATCCGAACCGCGAGATCCAGCTCGAGCTGAGCGGTGAGGGCACCGGCATCTGGGACGAGGACCGGCTGGGCCAGGCGGTGACCAACCTCCTCGCGAACGCCCTGCGCTACGGCGCGCCCGACCGGCCGATCCGGCTGACCAGCCAGACCGAAGGGCAGTTCGCCACCGTCACCGTCTTCAATGAGGGCGACCCCATCCCCGAACAGATGCGCGCGCGGCTGTTCGCGCCGTTCCCGCGCGCCGCCGAGGCCGGACGCGAACTCGCCTCCGGGCTGGGGCTCGGCCTGTTCATCGTCAAGGAGATCGCCACCTCCTTCGGCGGCACCGTGGAGGTCTCGTCCACGTCCGATCGCGGCACCACCTTCCGGCTGCGGGTGCCGCGCGGTCTGCCGCTCGAGACCGAGATCGTCAAGCCGATGCTCCGGCACTGAAGCGTGATCTTCCGCGTCCTCAACGGGCTGATGGCCGCGTACTTCGCGTACGCCACCGTGGTCCAGCTCAACGATCCCGACTGGCTGCGCTGGGCCGGGATGTACGCGGTGTGC
This sequence comes from Myxococcaceae bacterium, assembly GCA_019686135.1. Taxonomy (GTDB): domain Bacteria; phylum Myxococcota; class Myxococcia; order Myxococcales; family Myxococcaceae; genus JADGHL01. The sequence continues at coordinate 27,343 of JADGHL010000029.1, forward strand.
GCGGTCATCTGCGTTCAGACGGTGGCGAACAAGGGCATGTGGCGCGTGCCGGCGATCGTCGCCGCGATCGCCCTGGGGTGGGCGCTGGTGTGGCTGCCGCGCGTGCTCGCGCATCCGCCGGGCGTCGGCGAGCTGACCCGCTACCGGATGCTGAACGTCGCGGTGGAGGAGGCGCGCGAGTTTCTCGGGTTGCTGATCGCCGCGGTCTGGATGGGGCTGGTCGCCCTTGTCCGGTTCGTCCAGCTGAAGCGGCGGCGGGCCAGGCGCGCGCAGGCCGCCGTGGGCCGGGTGGTCTGAGCCGATTCAGCTGGGACCGATGACCCCGTCCTTCTTCATCGCCTTCACCACGCGCGAGGCGACCGATCCGACCGGCAGCCGCGAGCCCGGCGAGGTCTGCACGGTCTCGGAGGTCGCGGTCCAGATCAGCCGGCCCGACCTCGGATCGAAGGCGCTGGTCTCGATGCGCGCGAGCGTCCGCGTGTCGAGGTAGCCCGGCGAGTACACCCACGGGTTCGGATACGCCCAGTAGTCGTACCAGCCGTAGGAGCTGGGCACGTAGCGGTACTCCGTGGCGACGCCGTGGTAGCGGGAGACGATGACCGTGTCGAAGCCCCGCTGGACGGCGACGTCGTGCACCGCGTCGCGGAGCTGATCGCGCTGGTAGGTGGAGAGGTCCGGGAGGAACTGGAGGCTGGGCACCGCGTCGACGCCCTGCTCGTGGAGCTCGGCGGCGAGGTGCTCCTCGAGGTTGCGGCGCGTGGCTTCGTCCGGCATCACCGCCACCACCAGCGCCCGGTGCGGCTGCGGCGCTGCCTCGGGAACGGTCCAGGTGTCGACGATGCGCGTGCTCGCGCACCCGGCGCTCAGCGCCAACACGATCGTCGCAGCGATCAAACGCGGGGATTTCATGGTCCGCCTCCCGGGGTTGCTTCAACGGTGCGCATCGTCCGGAAGGTCGCAGCGGCGAGGCGGGCGTCGGTCGCTGTGCATTGCTGCCGGGCGAGCGGCAATTCGTCCGGGAGCCCGGGTCTCAGCACTCCGTGCCGAGCGCGCGTTCGGCCTCACCCAATGGGTCGATCAGGATCATCAACATCCGGCGGAGAGCGCCTGTTTCCTGTGAGTCGCCGCGGGCTGCGCGGAAGAGCTGGAAGCGCGCCTCGCCGAGCGCGATCCCGAGGACGGGCGTGAGGCTCAGGTCGATCGCGCTGGGCCGCTGGTGCAGCGCCTCCGGGCCGTATTCCCACGCGGTCGACGCGACGGTGGTGGCGAGCAGCGCCGCCCACGGGCCGTGACCGCACCGCCGGAAGCGCTGGTACACCTCGGACCCGAAGAGCCCGTGGCCGATCACGTTCAACGTCCACGGATCGCCGTCGGACTCGAAGAGGTTCCGGTGGCGGTCGAACTCGGGCGGAAGCGTGTACGCCTCGCGCAGGTGCTTCTCCGCGGCATCGAACTCGAGCAGCGGGTACGAGTCGGGCCACAGAATGGAGAGCGACAGGCGCATCGCTCCCATGAGCCCGATGGTGTGCAGCGTGGGCACAAGCCAGTGAGCGATGGGCGCGTCGTCCGGCGACGTGGAGGGGGACAACGCCACGCGGGCCGCTCCGGGCGCCCCTCGCGTCGCCGGTACATCCGCGTCCCCGGTTGCCGGCGCTCGACTGTCGCGGGTGTCCGGTGCAAGTGCGTCCTCCTTCGCCGCCGCAGGTGCGTCGACAGTCGTCCGCGTATCCGCGGCGCCAGTGAACCACGCTGGTGTGTCGCGAGCGCCCGGTGCGAGCGTGTCCTCGGCCGCCGGCGCAGGTGCGCCGCCAGGCGTCGGCGCATCCGCGTCGTCGGTGGCCGGAGCTGGCTTGTTGTGAGCGCCCGGAGCAAGCGCGTCCTCGACGAACGGCGCAGGTGCGCCGCCAGGCGTCGGCGCATCCGCGTCGTCGGTGGCCGGAGCTGGCTTGTTGTGAGCGCCCGGAGCAAGCGCGTCCTCGGCCGCCGGCGCAGGTGCGCCGCCAGGCGTCGGCGCATCCGCGTCGTCGGTGGCCGGAGCTGGCTTGTTGTGAGCGTCCGGAGCAAGTGCGTCCTCGATGAACGGCGCAGGTGCGCCGCCAGGCGTCGGCGCATCCGCGTCGTCGGTGGCCGGAGCTGGCTTGTTGTGAGCGTTCGGAGCAAGTGCGTCCTCGATGAACGGCGCAGGTGCGCCGCCAGGCGTTGGCGCATCCGCGTCGTCGGTGGCCGGAGCTGGCTTGTTGTGAGCGCCCGGAGCAAGCGCGTCCTCGATGAACGGCGCAGGTGCGTCGCAACTCGTCGGCGCATCCGTGTCGTCGGTGGCCGGAGCTGGCTTGTTGTGAGCGTCCGGAGCGAGCGCGTCCTCGATCAACGGCGCAGGTGCGTCGCAACTCGTCGGCGCATCTTCGTCGCTCGTGGCCGGAGCTGGTGCGTCATGGGTGTCCGGTGCGAGTGCGTCCTCCGTAGCCGACGCATCTGTGCCTCGCGTCGTTGGCTCAGGCGCCCCTCGGGTCGCGCGTGCATGTGCGTCGAGGGTGACCGGCGCTAGGGCGGCCCAAGCGATGGCGCACGCAGTGGTGAGGACGACGGCGATCATCGAGGGCCGGGGAGCGTAGCCGGGTCAACAGCTGGGGTGGCGTGCCATTGCCCCGTCGGGCAGCCGTGCGCACAGAGGCCTTTCGGGGATCTGCGCCCGCACTGATATGCCCCTTCGCTCCGCCGCCGTGCTGTTGCTCTGCGCCGCCTGCGCCCACACCGCGGAGCCCGGGCCGGTGGTCCGCGCCGTGACGTTCGTGGGCAACGAGCACCTCGACGACGGCGAGCTCGCCGATGCGATCGTCACCACCGGATCGAGCTGGGTCCCATTCACCGCGCGGCACCACTTCGACCCGAACGTCTGGACGACGGATCTCGAGCGGCTCGAGCGCTACTACCACTCGCGCGGCTTCTACCAGGCGGAGGTGGTGGAGGACGCGATCGAGCCTGTGGGCGAGGACGCGGTGCGGCTCCGCGTGCGCATCCGCGAGGGCGAGCCGACCGTGCTCACCCATCTGGCGATCCACGGTCTGGAGGATCTGCCGGAGGAGCACCGCGCGCGCGTGCTCGAGGTGGTCACGCTGCGGGAGGGCGAGCGTTTCGAAGAACCGAAGTGGGAACCTCTCAAGGGCGCGCTCGTCGCGGCGCTGGTGGACCTCGGCTACGCGGAGGCGAAGGCAGAGGGGCAGGCGAAGGTGGATCTCGCCACGCACCAGGCCTCCATCGACGTGCAGGTGACGCCGGGCGTCCGCTACCGCCCGGGCGAGGTCCACGTGGTGACGCAGCCGGGCGCGCGCGTCGAGGCGTGGCGGATCCGCGAACAGGTCGAAGAGGCGATCAAGGGCGAGGAGTGGTACTCGCAGGAGGTCCGCGAGGAGGTCCAGCAACGCGTCTTCGGTCTCGGCGTCTTCGGCGCCGCGCAGGTCACGCCGGAGAAGGGCGATCCGGTCACGCAGCGGCTGCCGCTCCGGGTCGAGGTCCAGGAGACCGCGTTCCACGAAGTGGCGGCCGGCTTCGGCCTCGGCGTGGAGCAGCGGCGCAACGAGATCCACGCGATCGGCGAGTACACCGACCGCGACTTCCTCGGCGGTCTACGCCGCCTGCAGCTCACCGCGCGCGCAGGGTGGGCGTTCATCCCCAACGCGTGGTCCGTGCTCGGCGGCGGCAACGTGGTGACGCGCACCGGACCCATCGCCCGGCTCGACGCACAGCTCGACCAGCCACGCTTCTTTCACCCCGACTTCCGCATCCACGGTGAGCTCGAGGCGGAGCGCGCGATCGAGCCTGCGTATTCCTTCATCGGCGGGCGCCTCAAGCTGGGCGTGCCGTGGCGGCCGTGGAGCTGGCTGGAGGTTCAGCCCGCGTACGACCTCGAGCTCTACCGGCTGGATGCGGGGCAGGTGACGCTCTCGGAGGGAACGCCGCAGCTCCTCTTCGGCTGCGAGCGCGCCTGCGTGCTCTCGTACCTCGAGCAGCGCGCGGCGATCGACCGCCGCGACGATCCACAGGAGCCGCACCGGGGCTACTACCTCGCGCTGTCGGTCCAGGAGGGCGGCGGCCCGTTGGGCGGGAGCTTCGACTACGTGCGCATCTCGCCGGAGGTGCGCGGCTACGTCCCGCTCACGCGCGAACAACGCGTGGTGCTCGCCGGCCGCCTGAAACTGGGGACGTTGATTCCTGTCGGCGCCGAGGACACCGCGTCCCCGATCGTCGCCCGCTACTTCTCCGGCGGCGACGAGATGCGCGGCTTCAGCACCCAGCGCCTGTCGCCCATGCAGCTCGAACGCAAGTCCAACCCGAAGGAGGGCGAAACCTTCAACGCCGAACCCGTGCCGATCGGCGGCAATGGGTTGTTCGAGGCGTCGGTGGAGGCGCGCTACGCGATCAGCCCGACGTTGGTGATCGCCGCGTTCGTGGACACGGGCTTCGTCACCGCGGAGCAGTTGCAGTGGTCGGACCCGTCGTACTTCACCCGGAACCTTCTCTGGGCGGTGGGCGGCGGCATCCGCTACCGCACCCCGGTGGGACCGATCCGTCTGGACCTCGCGTACCGGCTGCCGTTCGGACCGCCGCTGCAGGTGAGCTCGGCGGATCCGGCGCTCACCTATGACCCATCGTCCGGGTGCTTCGGGATCGGCCGAAGCTCGCCGAACCGCGGCGGCGCACCCGAGGGCGTCTGCGCGATTCACCTTTCGGTGGGGGAGGCGTTTTGAAGCGCTGGGCGAAGCGGGTGGGCGTGGCGCTGCTCGCCGCGGTGGGTGTGGTGCTTCTGACCGTCGTCGGCGTCTGGATCCATCTGCACACCGAGGCCGGTGGCGCGCTCTTGCGGCGCAGCGTGCTCGCCGCGGTGAACGGGCGGATTTCTGGAACGCTCCGGCTGGGCGAGGTCGATCTTCGGGGTACGACCCTCTCGCTTCGCTCCGTCGCTCTCTCGGATCCGGAGGGCGAGGTGGTCGCCGAGGTGGAGGAGGTCCGGGCGGAGATCGCGCTCCTTGCGCTGCTCGGCCGCACCGTGCGGATGAAAGAGCTGGCGCTGGTCCGCCCCGAGCTGTGGGTCGTGAGGCACGAAGACGGCGGCACCAATCTGCAGGCCGCGCTGGCGCCGCGGCATCCAAAGCCGGAGCAGCCGGAGGAGAAGGTCGCACCGCGGATTCCGGTGGATGTGATCGTCGAGGCGATCGCGATCTCCAAAGGCCGTGTCTCCTTCGAACAGCTCCCGGATGCAAAGCCACGGTCGATCGTCGCGACGGATCTGACCACGCGTGGTGCCTTCGCCCTGACCGGACGCGGCGGGCGCCTTGACGCCACCTTTACTCTCGAGGGCGCGCTCACTGAGCCGGCCGAAGTGCCGCTGGCGCTCGACGTCCATGCGACCGCGATCGGCGACAACCGATCCTTTCGCGGGCGCCTGATGGTCGCAGACGCGCGCGCGGACGTGCGTGCGACGATGCAAGGGGCCGGAGACCTTGCCCTCGACGTGGATCGACTCGAGCTCCCGCCTGCGCCGATGCGTGAGCTCGTCGAGGGCTGGCCGCTCATCGCCACGCTGCGCGCCACCGCACACCTGGAGAAGCAGGGCGGTGACCTGCGCGGTCGCACGCACCTGGAGGCCGGCGCAGGGAAGGTCGACGCGAGCGGGCAGCTGAACCTGGACACCTTCGAGTCCAACGGCGTGAGGGTGGTCGCCGGAGGAATCGATCTCTCCGAGTTGATCGCCGCCGGCCCGAAGTCCGCCATCGGCTTCACGTTGGAGGCACATGGCGGTGGCCACAGCATGGAGACGCTCACGGGGGCGCTGTCCCTCCGCGCGCCCGCTTCGACGATCGACGGCGCGCCGTTCGGGCCGATCCGCCTGGACGCGCGGGCCGAACAAGGGCGGATGCTGCTCGAAGCGCTCGACGCGCGCGTTCCGGGGATGGCGATCACCGCGCGGGGAGAGCGCAGCCAGGACCGGTTGCACGTGTTCGGACGGATGGCGGCGAACGACCTGCGCGCGTTCGCGCGGACGCTCGGGAAGCTGGCCGGGCCGCGCGGGCTGCCGCTGTCCGGCAACGGGGCGGTCGCCTTCGAGATCGACGGTCCGGAGAAGGGACCGAAGGTGACGCTGCGTGGCCGCCTGCCGGCGCTCACGTTCGGCCGGACCTCGGTCCGGGCGCTGGAGCTCGACGCGGAGGTGCCGAACGTGATGGCGCCACTGGTCGGCGATGCCACCATCCGCGTGGGCGCGGCGCGCGTGTTCGTCTCCGGAAAGGAGTGGCGCTGTCCAGAGCTCGCCGTCACCTCGAAGCGCGGGCGGTTCACGCTGGGCGCCGGGACGCGCGGGTTCGCATCGGTCGAGCTGCGCGCGAGCGGGACGATCGACGGAGACCGAAGGGGCCTGAGCCTAAGTCGGATGCGTCTTCGTTCCCCCGGAACGGTGTGGACGCTCGAACACACCGCGCGGCTACGGCTCGATCGCGGCGCGCTGTCGCTTCGCGGCCTGGTGCTGCGCTCAGGGCAACAGGGGATCGCGCTGGACGTCACCAGGGCAGGGGCGCGCGTGGACGCAGGGCTGCACGTCTCCGCGCTGAGGCTGGAGAAGCTGCCGCGCGCGCTGGTCGATCCGGAGCTTCAGCTCGGCGGCGTGCTCGACCTCGACGCGCGGGTGAGCGGTCGGTTCCCGAAGCCCGAGGTCGTGGCGAGGGTCACGCTGAAGGACGGGCGCGTGAAGCGCTACGGCGGCATCGCCCTGGCGCTGGATGGGTCGTGGAAGCACGACCGCGCCCTGGGGAATCTGGACGTCACGGCGCTCGGCGTCCACGCGCGCGGGGACTTCGACGTTCCCACCGACGCGCTCCGCACCGCTCGCGCCGAGCCGCTCCGCGCACGGCTGGCGATCGACGACGCCGCGATCGGGGACGTTTTCGCGCAGCTGGGAGAGAAGGCGGTCCCACTGCGCGGGCGCGTCGGCGCGACGCTGGAGCTCGATGGCACGGCGCGTCTGCCAAAACTGACCGCACAGCTCGGCGCGCGCGAGCTGACCTGGGCGCAGCAGCCGCCGGTCGATCTCGACATCCTGGCGAACACCCGGCCGGATGGCCGGCTATCGGCGAGAGTGGATGCGCAGACCCAGGGCCGGTCCGCCTTCGTGGTGCTCGAGACGCCGTGGACGCTCGGCCGGCTCATCCGCAGGCCCCCGACCGCGGAGCAGGCACTGCACGCTGCGTGGACGCTGAAGGCGAAGCTCGACGGGCTGCCGATCCCGGCCGGTGCATTCCTGCCCGATAAGCGCACGGGAGACGGGCCGCCCGGGGCACGCCGCGAATCCTTCGCTCTGCTCGACGGCGACATCGATCTCAAAGGTCCGCCGCTCGCTCCTGAAGGGCGGGCGGAGTGGACACTGCGAGACGTCCGGCTCGACCCGGCGCAGCCGCCGCTGCGCGCGTGGATGAGGCTGGTGCTGCACCCGCGGCGCGCGCAGATGCAGGCGAGGATCGACCAGGGCCCGGTGATGCTCGCGCGTGCGGAGGCGAGTCTCGACGCGTCCCTTGCGACGTTGCGCAGCCCGCAGGGCCGTGCGACCGCGCCGTTCACGTTCGACGCCACCTGGGGACCCATCCGCCTGACGGATCTCCGGGAGCTCCATCTGCCGTTGCCCTTCAGCGGCATCGTCCAGGGCACGCTGAAGGCCTCCGGCGACGCGACTCGACCGGAGGTGGATCTGGAGGCCAGCATCCACGGGCTGGGGAGCACCTCGAACGCATCGCTCGGGGACGTGGCGCTGCACTACGCGTACTCCGGCGGACGCAACAGCCTGAGCGCCGACCTGCTCTCGGGCGGCAGCAGCGGACGGATGACCCTGACCGCGCAGATGCCGCTGGACCTCTCACTGCCGGCGCTGCGGCGGGGGATCCCCTGGCGCGAGGCGCCGATTCAGGCCCGCATCGAGGCGTCCCGATTCGATCCGTCGTTCCTCTCGGGGCTGAGCCCGGCTCTGCGCAAGGTCGCCGGGGCGATTGACGCGCGCGTCTCGGTGCAGGGGCCGATCTCCCTGCCGCATGTCGAAGGCCTGCTGGAATGGCGGGAGGGAGCCCTCGCGCTCGCGGGCTATGGTGCGTGGGATCACATCCACCTCCGGATGCGCGGTGACGAGCAGCAAGTGGTGATCGAAGACGCCTCCGCGCACGCCGGCCGTGGCACCGCGACGCTGTCCGCCACGCTCCGACGCGCCAGGGACGCGGTCGACATCGACGTGAAGACGCGGCTGCAGAGCTTCCCGGTCTTCGACCAGGATCAGCTCATCGCCACGGTGACGCTCGAGGCGACGGCGAAGGGCACCGCGTCGCTGGCGCGCATCGACCTCCCGGACGTGCAGATCCCCGAAGCGCACGTCGAGCTGCCCGCGTCGAAGAAGAACGTCGCGAAGCTCCAGCCGCCGGACGATGTGGTGTTCCTCGTCAACGGCGAGCCGGTGGCAAACAAACCACCCGAACGCGCCGTCGGCGGAAGCGGCCGCGCAGGCAACGGCAGTGTGCGCCAGCTCCGGGCAGTGGTCCACGCGCCGCGCAATGTCTGGTTCCGGGGCAGGGACCTCAACGTGGAGGTCGGGTTGGGGGAGGACTTCCGCGTTCAGGTCGACGAGGAGCCGATGCTGTTCGGCGACGTGCGGATTCTCCGCGGCCAGCTGGAGGTCGTGGGCCGCCGCTTCGAGCTCGACCCCGCGTCGAAGATCACCTTCACCGGTCCGCCGACCAGGCCCACCCTGAACGTGGTGGCGACCCACGAGAACCGGCGCGAGGACGTGACCGTATCGATTCAGGTGACCGGCTCGCCCGACCACCTGGAGTTGCACCCGACGTCGAAGCCGCCGCTCTCCGAGACGGAGATCTATACGCTGCTCGTCACCGGACGGCGCGCGCTGCGTCCCGGCCTTGGCGCCACCACGTCGTCCAACCCCGCCACGTCGCTGATCGGCTCATTGGCGGCGGCGCAGCTCAAGAAGGGGATTGAATCGGTGGTGCCGCTTCAGGTGCTGAACATCGAAGCGGGCGAGCGCGGCCTCGGCGGCACCCGGGTGGAGGCCGGCACCTACCTGAGCGATCGCCTCTACCTGAGCATCGAGTCCACGCTCGGCGCGCAGCGCGATCAGCGTGAGAACCAGAACGAGATCCACGCCGAGTACCAGCTCTGGAAGCGCTTCCTCCTCGAGCTCACCTGGGGCGACGCCAACAAAGGCAGCGGCGATCTGATCTGGCGCAAGCAGTACTGAGGATCAGAAGTGCCCGTCGCAGGGCGTGCCCAGCGGCTGGCCGCGGTAGACGCCGAGCTGCGAGTAGATGAAGCGGGCGTGGTCCTCCACCGGCAGCCAGTTCAGCTTCGTGCGGCCCGGGCCGGCGATCCACTCCGCCTCGCCCGCGCGCGTCAGCTTGAGCTTCCCGCCGCCGGCGCGGAACACATCCCCGCTGCCATCGTGGGCGAGCACCTCCGCGGCGGATCCGCTGAGCGCGCCGGTGGGGCCGACATAGAGGTGGAAGTCCTGGTTGTCCTCCGGCGTGCGCGCCTGGTCGACGTAGAAGTAGTTGCCCTCGTCGTCGCGCGCGAGCGCGTAGGCCCGCCGCTGCCAGCGCACGTCGTAGAACTTCGCTCTGGCGAGCAGCTTCTTCGCCGCGGCGTCGGAGAGCTTCTGGAAGGGCACCTGCTGGCCGCCGCAGGTGAGCGTGTACCGGCCGTTCTTGAGCCCGAAGGACGCCTCGGCCGGCACCTTCGCGCGGGGTTCCCAGAACACCACGTCGAAGGCGGTCTCCCCTTCGCGGCTGCCGCCGAAGACCCGCTGCGCGTAGAGCGCCTTCGCGTCCCCGGCGAAGTACTTCGTGTCGAAGCCCTGGAACGGGTCGACCGCCACGACGTAGTGGCCCTTCCCATCGGTGGTGACGATCGTCTTCTGCTTCGAGAGATCGTCCGGGAACGGTACGTCGCGGAGGGGCGGCGGGAGCGGCGCAGCGGTCGCCGAAGCCACGGGCGCGGAGGCGGACGCGGGCACCACCATCGGCGCCTGCGTCTGAGCGGCCGACGTGGCGAACAGCTCCTTCGAGACGGAGGGTAGATCGTCGAGGACGTCGTCGATGGTCCCGCCCTTCTTGCGCCGCGACGCGGTGGCGACGGTGGCCCCGGTCTTCGCGTTCACCCGGTTCACCTGCAGCAGCCAGCTCTGGCCGACCCTAGAGAGGTTGCCGAGGATCACCTCGTCCACGTCGAGGGCGCCGGCCAACTCGGCGAGGCAGCTCTCGGTGCTGCAGCCCAGAAGCTCCTTCTGGCGCTCGACGCCCAGCACGGCCGACAGCTCCTGTGCCGTGACGATCTGCGCGAGGTTGAGCTTGCGCAGCTCCGCGGTGAGGGCGCCGGTGATGGAAGTGGCCATCGACTCGGTCACGCCTTCGCCCGGCGACAGCGGCATGAGGGCGATCTTCGTGGGAGCAGCGGACAGCGACAGGGCGACGATCAGGAGGGAGGCATTCATCCGCCCGCCCTTCTATCGGGGAGGACGCCCTTTGAACAACGTCAGCCGTGGACAGGTTGGAGGAAGAAGGGAGGAGGTCATGCAGATCGGAATCATCGGGGCCGGCCACATCGGCGGGACGCTCACCCGCCGGCTCACCGCGCTCGGGCACGAGGTGAGGGTCGCCAACTCGCGCGGGCCGCACACGCTGCAGGCGCTCGCCCGCGAGACCGGTGCCACGCCCGTCGATGTCCGGGAGGTCGGTCGTGACGCGGACATCGTGATCGTCGCCATCCCGGAACGGTGCATCCCGACGCTGCCGCCGGGCGTGCTCGACTCGGCGCCGCCGGACGCGGCGATCGTCGACACCGGCAACTTCTACCCGCGCCAGCGGGACGGCCGCATCGAGGAGATCGAAGCCGGGATGCCCGAGAGCCGCTGGGTGGAGAAGCACCTCGGACGTCCGGTGATCAAGGCGTTCAACAACATGTTCGCGGACCATCTCCTGCGCCGCGGGAAGCCGCGCGGAACGCCCGGACGCATCGCCCTGCCGATCGCCGGCGACGATCCGGCCGCCAAGGCGAAGGTGATGAAGCTGGTGGACGAGCTGGGGTTCGATCCGGTGGACGCGGGCGGCCTCGACGAATCCTGGCGGCAGCAGCCGGGTACGCCCGTGTACGCGACCGATCTGGACGTCGAAGGCGTGCGCCGCGCGCTCGCCGCCGCGCGACCCGAGCGCCGCCCCGAGTTCCGCGCCGAATCGCCCGAAGAGGGCATCCCTGCGCCCAGCTGATGTTGCGCCGCTAGAGGCTCAGGCTGAGGCGGGCGCGTACGCGGAAGCAGGCGCGCACGGTGAGTGTCCACGGATGCGTCGGGAGCGCTCCGGTGGCCACGGTGTCGAGCTCCGCGCGCGCACCCTCCAGCAGCGCGGTGATGTCCAACGGTTCCTCCGGGCGGATCAGCACGGCGCCCGTGTCGTCCAGCGTGCCATCCCACTCCAGCGCGGTCGGGTGGCCGTCCAGCGTCGCCATCACGGACGCCGCCTTCAGGAACGAGAGGTCCGCCACACCCTGGCCGCGGAAAATCACCTTCGTCAGCGCGCCGGAGACCTGCTGTCCGGAGAGCTTCACGCGGAAGTCCTCCGGGAGCGCCCAGGTGCCGTGCTGTGTGAAGGTCTGTTCGGCGCCGAACGGCGTGGCGGGCACGTCGAAGGACTGGACGTCGTCGCAGATGTCCACGTCGGGCAGCCGGGCATCCACCAGCGGCCCGCAGGCGCAGAAGAGCAGGGCGGCAGAGAGCAGGGCGGCGCGCATCGGGAGGACCTCACTCAGAAGAAGATCTCCGCGCCCAGCTGGAGCGACGGAGCGATCACCTCGAGCGTGGGCGTGGTGGCGGTGAGCGACTCGTCGCCCGACAGCTCGCGCAACTGAGCCTCGAGGCCGCCCAGGACGATCGTGGTGCGGCTGATGCCGCCGCGCAGGAAGAACGACAGCCCGTCGGGTGCGCCCAGCTCGAGGCCGAGGAGAGCGGCGGCGTAGTCGTATCGGAGATCGTCGAGCAGCGGCGCACGGAAGCTCTCGTCCGCCATCACCCAGCGCACCCATGGCTGTGCGTCGCCGACTGCGAATTGCCCCGCGTGCAGGCTCAGCGTGGGACGCACGAATGTGCGCAGGGGCGAGAGCACCAGGCCGGCCCGGGCGCCCGGGGCCATGCCGTTGGTCGCACCGCCGACCTCCAGCTGCAGCCAGCTCAACGGTCGCCACGCCAGCGACACGCCGGCGCCGGACGGCGCGCCCGCATCGAACACCAGGCCGAACCAGGCGCGCTCCGGCGCTTTGGGGGAGGGCGTCTCCGCCTCGGTGAGCGGCGGCGGAGAGAGGGTCGGCTGCCCGTCGGCGATGATGTGTGGAGCGGACGACGTGGTCGCGTGAACCGCCACCGCTGCGACGAGCGCCAGCATGCGTTCGGAGCTGTGCAACGCGTCTGCCACCCACGTTGCACAGGGACGGACGGGTGGATCCACGGTGTCAAAGCCACCGCGGAGGTCACGTTGGACCCGTCCGTTCGCTACCCCGCTGCCCCACCAGCAGTTGACTGAATAGGGCGGGCGCTCGCACGTCGATGGCCGCCGGCAGTACGCTTGGAAGTCGCCGGGCCAAAACGCGGGAGCCCCCTCATGTCCGTGCGGATCCCCTCGGGTGCGCTGACGTGCCTCGTAACGCTGATGGCGCTGCACCCCGCTCGCGCCCAGGCGCAGTCCTCCAGCATCTCCTGCTTCCACGCGTCGTCCACCGCGCAGGTGGGGACCGTCACCGACGTCGGCAACGTCAACGTCAACGTCAGCAACGTCTCCACGCCCGCACCCGGCACCGTCTCCGGTTCCACCACCGCCGGCAGCAGCGCCGACGCGCCGCTCTCCGGAACCTCCAGCGGCGGCGGGAGCGCCGAAGGCATCCTGATGATGGCGGTCATCGCCGCCGCAGCCCTACCGGTGGTGGTCTACGCGGTCGACTCCGACGCGGAGGACTTCCAGGTGCAGCGGTACCACTGCCCGTCGTTCGACGTGCACGCCACCGCCGGAGCGATGAGCTTGCCATCCGATCCGCGCTACATGACCGGGATGGCCGGCGCGCGCGCGACCTTCGCGATGAACTGGTACGGCGTGGACCTCGGCTACGAGACCAGCTTCATCCAGGGCGCCTGGGGCGCGCTCGACGCGCACTTCCTTCTGCGTCCGCCGCCGAAGAAGCACATCGACGGCGCGTTCGCGGTGGGCCTCAGGCGCGTGGTGTTCGGCGGCGCGGAGAACGACGGGATCGAGCTCGCGCTGCCGCACCGGTACATGCTCGGGCATTACGGTGACCGGTCGTTTGCGATCGAGGTCGATCCCGGCGTGCTCTTCGGGATCCGCGGCATCGACTACCGGCTCGATGCCGGGCTCTCCTTCCCCGCGGGCGTGATGAACCTCCGCTTCGGCATGCGGGTGGTCTCGTTCGACACCCACCTGCGTGCCGGTGCCTACGCCGGCTTCAATTTCGGCGCGTAGACCCGTCCGTCAGTGGAACTGCGTCGCCTCCGTGCTTTCGTCGAGCGCGGTGGTGGACGAGGTGCCGCAGGAGACGATCTGGCTGATCTCGTCGAAGTAGCCGGTGCCGACCTCGTGCTGGTGCCGCGTGGCGGTGTAGCCGTACTGCTCCGATGCGAACTCCGCCTGCTGCAGCCGGGAGTACGCCGCCATGCCCTCCTTCGCGTACGCGCGGGCCAGCTCGAACATCGAGTGGTTGAGCGCGTGGAAGCCGGCGAGCGTGACGAACTGGAACTTGTAGCCCATCGCCCCGAGCTCGCGCTGGAAGCGGGCGATGGTCGCGTCGTCGAGGTGCTTCTTCCAGTTGAACGACGGCGAGCAGTTGTACGCCAGCATCTTGTTCGGGAACTTCGAGCGGATCCCCTCCGCGAAGGCTTTCGCCTCCTCCAGGTCCGGCGTGGAGGTCTCGCACCAGATCAGGTCTGCGTACGGCGCGTAGGCCAGCCCGCGGGCGATCGCCCACTCCAGGCCGCCGCGGGCGCGGAAGAAGCCCTCCGCCGTGCGCTCACCCGTGAGGAACGGCCTGTCGCGCTCGTCGATGTCGGAGGTGAGCAGCTTCGCGGAGTGCGCGTCGGTGCGGGCGATCAGCACGGTGGGGACGCCGCACACGTCCGCGGCCAGCCGTGCCGCCACCAGGTGCCGGATGAACTGCTGCACCGGGATGAGCACCTTGCCGCCGAGGTGGCCGCACTTCTTCTCCGAGGCGAGCTGGTCCTCGTAGTGCACCCCCGCCGCGCCCGCTTCAATCATCGCCTTCATCAGCTCGAAGGCATTGAGCGGGCCGCCGAAGCCGGCCTCTGCGTCGGCGACGATCGGCGCGTACCACCAGGTGCCGTGCTTGCCCTCGCTGTGGTCGATCTGATCCGCCCGCTGCAGCGCGCAGTTGATCCGCTTCACCATCTGCGGCACCGAGTTCGCCGGGTAGAGCGACTGGTCCGGGTAGGTCTGCGCGGCGATGTTGCCGTCCGCCGCCACCTGCCAGCCCGAGAGGTAGATGGCCTTGAGGCCCGCGCGGACCTGCTGCACCGCCTGTTGCCCGGTGATCGCCCCGAGCGCGGGGATGAAGTCCTCGGTCGTCAGCAGCTCCCACAGCCGGCGTGCGCCCACGTCCGCGAGCGTGTACTGGATGTGCAGCGAGCCCCTGAGCCGCTCCACGTCCGCCGTCGAATACGGACGGACCACGCCCTCCCATCGACTATCGGAGAAGGTGTCGCCCGAATGCGGGCCCTTGCCGTTCTTCATCGCCATGTGCCGCTCCCTCCTCTTGGTGCTGCAGGTGTGGCTGCGTCAGCTCGCGTGCCTGGCCTCGTTCCGAATCAGCGCGTCGTAGGCCGGCAGGGTGAGGAACTCCTCGAAGGTGGGGGAGAGCACCAATCTCTCGAAGATCTCCGTCGCCTGGCGGATGTGACCCTTCTCGAACCGCTCGTCGCCGAGCGTGCGGCGGATCTTCGCCAGCTCCTCGTCGAGGATCTGCCTGAAGAGCTCCGGGGTGACCTTTCGGCCGTCGTCGAGGGTGGCGCCATGGTGCAGCCACTGCCACACCTGGGCGCGGCTGATCTCCGCCGTCGCCGCGTCCTCCATCAGGTTGTACAGCGGCACGCAGCCCAGCCCGCCCAGCCACGCCTCCAGGTACAGGAGCCCGACGTTGACGTTCTGGCGAAGCCCCGCCTCGGTGCGCGTGCCGGTGGGGATCTCGACGAGCTGCGCGGGCGTGACCTGCACGTCCTCACGCTTCCGGGTGGCGATCTGATTCGGCCCCTTCATCTCCGCGTCGAAGATGGCCTTCGCGATCGGCACCAGCCCCGGGTGCGCGACCCAGGTCCCATCGTGTCCGTCCTTCACCTCACGAAGCTTGTCCTGCCGGACCTTCTCCAGCGCGACGGTGTTCGCCTCCGGGTCGTCCTTGATGGGGATCTGCGCTGCCATGCCGCCCATCGCGTGGACGTTGCGCCGGTGGCAGGTCTTGATGACCAGCTGGGTATAGGCGCGCATGAACGGCTGGGTCATCCCCACCTGCGCGCGGTCCGGGAGGACGTACGCCGCGTGCGCCCGGAACTTCTTGATGAAGGAGAAGATGTAGTCCCAGCGGCCGCAGTTCAGCCCCGCGGAGTGCTCCCGGAGCTCCCAGAGGATCTCGTCCATCTGGAACGACGCCGGCAGCGTTTCGATCAGCACCGTCGCCTTGATCGTCCCCCGCGGGATGTCGAGCGCCTGCTGGGCGAAGAGGAACACGTCGTTCCACAGCCGCGCCTCGAGGTGGTGCTCGAGCTTGGGCAGGTAGAAGTATGGGCCCGTCCCGCGCTGCAGAAGCTCGCGCGCGTTGTGGAAGAAGTAGAGGCCGAAGTCGAAGAGCGCGCCGGGGATGGGGCGGCCCTGGACCTCGACGTGACGTTCGGGCAGGTGCCACCCGCGCGGGCGCACGAGCAAGGTCGCGGTCCGTTCGTTGAGCGCGTACTCCTTCCCGTTCGGCGCGGTGAAGCGGATGGTGCGGCGGACCGCGTCGCGCAGGTTGATCTGCCCCTGGACGTTGTTGTCCCAGGTCGGCGCGTTCGAGTCCTCGAAGTCCGCCATGAAGACGTTCGCGCCGGAGTTGAGCGCGTTGATGATCATCTTCCGGTCCACCGGGCCGGTGATCTCCACGCGCCGGTCGATCAGGTCTTCCGGCAGCGGCGCCACGGTCCATTCGCTGTCGCGGATCTCCCGGGTCTCCGGCAGAAAGTCCGGCAGCTCGCCGCGGTCGAAGCGGGCCTGCACCACCTTGCGGCGTGCGAGCAGGTCCTCCACCCGCGCCGAGAAACGCGTGGCCAGCGCCTCCAGGAACGCGAGCGCCTTCGGGGTGAGGATCTCTTCGTAGCCGGGCCGCATCGCCCCCTTCACGACCAGCTGCTTCGGCCTGTCCGCCATGCTGTCCGCCATCTGACGCTCCGCGTTAACAATCGCTCCGTCATCAATGCTTATTCAATCTGTAAATGTCAATTCCCGAGTCTCTCAGGCGAACTGCAGAAGGATGAGCGAGAGAGGTTCGGAAGGCCTGCCTCCGCGCTTGTAAATCTGTTGATGGGAGACGTGCACAGGCAGGGAGGCGCGGACTACTGCCGCGCCGTGGTGAGCGGCAGGTCAGGGAGCACCGCCCGCACCATCGCCGGTGCGCGCCAGGTGGGTGCGGCGATGCTGCAGCGCGCGCCACCATGCACCAGCGCCACGATGCGCAGCCGTTCATCGACGAGCGGCGCGCCCGAGTCCCCGGGAGTGCCGTGCATCGAGGTGAAGAGCACGACCGGGGCCAGCGGGAGCGACGGACAATGGCCGTGGCGGAGCACGTCCACCTCCTGCGGAGTCTCGCCGCGGTCCGGGCGGCCCACGAAGTAGAGCCGCGCGCCCGGCGGAGCGAGCTGGTCGGAGAGCGCGAGCCCGCGGAACGGCGAAGGCGCGGTCAGGTAGAGCACCGCCATGTCGGTGGCGCGATCCACCGACGCCACATCCGCCGGGACGGCGCTGCCATCGTCGAAACGGACCACGAGTCGCACGTCTCCCTCCCGCACGCAGTGCGCCGCAGTGAGGACAATCGTCCCCGGCTCCACCACCGCGCCCGCGCAGCGCTCCGCGACGACGACCGTGGCGCGCGTAAGGACCTCGTCCGGGTTGCGCGCTGCCTCCACCGGACCACTGCACGACGACGCCAGCACGCCGGCGACCACCGCGCCGAACACGACCGAGATCGAGCGCATCCCCCACCTCCCCCGTGTGCTGAGCGCAACGGTGGAGACGCGCGCACGCCGAAGCGCGGTTGCTCACAGACGCCCGGCCGCTGCGCGAAGGAGCGCCTCGGCCTTCACGACAGTTGATTCAGCGGCCACCGGACACGAGGGCGCATGGGGGGCGCCGGCAGCGCGAGGATCCGGCGGGCGATGCGCTGGACGCAGGGACGACGCGAGGCGCACGGAGGCGCCGGCCATGCTCGCACCGAGCGCGTCTGCCAGGTGCCGAGCTCGAGTTCGGCCCAGGGCAGGCGCCGGGACGGCAGACCTCCCCGGGGGGGCGCACTCCGTGTCGCTGCCGCATGCAGTGCGCGGAGGGAGGATGCGCAGCGGTACAGGTAGACACGCCCATCGCGATGTCCGCGGTTCGAAGCAGAAGCCCGGCGTCCTGACAGAAGCGTCGGGTGCCATGCCACCGCGGCGCACGGAGCGCGCTCCTGTCGCGAAGTCGGCGAGGTGCGACCCACACCAGGTGCAGCTGCAGGCCCCGACGCCACGCGCCGGAGCGTAGGCGGTCTGCCTCGATCGTCGGCCCGAGCCCGGGCAGCGGTCACGACCACGAACCCTCACTTCGCACCGGGAGAGGGCGAACGCGAGCCGCAGTTGAAGAGCGGGCGTGCACTTCCAATCCGGAAGTGGCGCGGTGTCAGGCGCGACGGCGCCGGCGTGGCGCTTCATGGGTCTCGGCGCCATGGTCGAGCGGCGGCGGCCCATTCTCCGATCCGCCAGAGGTGCCGCGCACCGCCCAGTGCAGGTGGAAGAACGCGCGGAGCGCCGATCGCGCGGTTCGTGAGGCCTCCCGGTTCGCGCAGGGATCAGGGTACTTCCACTCTGGAAGTGACGCGGGAGGACGGTTGTGTCCCGTCAAGTGGTGTTCGAGCTCACGCCATCGTGTGAGTGCTTCAGGCTGACTTCTTGATAACCGGCTTCGGGTTCATCGCTTCGAGTGC
>JADGHL010000030.1 GCA_019686135.1 Myxococcaceae bacterium
GAGGAGACGACGGCGTTCGGGGGGAGCGCGTTCCGGGAACCGGCGCCGGGCGCGGCGGCCGGCAGCGCGGAGGTTGCGTTCAGCGGAGAAGACCCGGGTCCATTCAGTGAGCCGGCCACAGCGACTGCCCTCCCTTCCAAAGCATCTGCACCGAAATCGCGATCAGGATGATCCCGAACAGTCGCTTCAACAGCTTCGTCGGAGCGACCACCATCAGGCGCGAACCCAGCTGCGCGCCCAGGAGCACGCCCACCACCAGGGGCGCCACCAACCCCAGCTTCACGTCACCGTGCCACGCGTACATCGCCACGCTCGCCGCGCCGGTGACGCCGACCATCAGGTTCGAGGTCGCGGTCGCCACCTTGAACGGCACGCGCATCCCGAAGGCCATCAAGGGGACCTTGAGCGGTCCGCCACCCACGCCGAGCAGCGAGGAGAGCCCGCCGGCGATGAAGCTCCCGCCGATCCCTATCGGATAGTTCCTCGGCGCCCAGGCCGCGCCGCTCTCCATCGCGAGGCGCTGCCAGCCGAAGGACATGTGCACGCCCACGTAGAGCGCGAACGCGCCGAAGATCAGCGCCAGCATCGCCGGGGCCACGAACACCGCCAGAAGCCCTCCGGCGATCGCCCCCGACACCGTGGCCAGCTCCAGCACCAGCGCCAGCCGGACGTCGGCGAGCTGCTTGTCCACGTAGCTCGCCGCGGCGGCGCAGGAGTTGGCCACCACGCACATCAAGGACGCCGGGACGGCCTCGGTCATCGGCACCCCGAACAGAAGGACCAGCGCCGGGACCAGGAGGACCCCTCCCCCGATGCCGAACATCGAGCCGAGTGCTCCGGCCGACAATCCCGCACTGACGAGGAGCAGAATCTCCATATGCCCTGCGGAGATTAGGAATCGTCGCGCGGCGCCAGTAGCGCAGTGCCGGGCGTGGACGAGTGCCCGGCCGCTTCGCGCGAAGGCGGCGGCCTGGTGCCTGAGGACGAATGCAGCTTCCGCCCGGCGACAGTGAAGCGGCCCGGGCGATCAGGCCGCGCACGCCTCCACGGAACCCTCGGGGAACTCGTCGAGGAAGCGCGCCCGCAGCCGCGCGGTGAAGTGCGTGCGGTTCATCAGCGCGCTCAGCCGTTCCAGCACCTCGCGTGTCAGCGCCTGGGCCTTCTCCACCGCCGCCGGGACATCCACGTCGGGACCCTGGTACAGCTCGCGGTAGGAGAGGTTCGAATAGCTGGGCAGCCCGCGCAGCCGTCCCACCGGGCTAGAGAGGACGAAGCCGTACAGGTACATCCCCCGGACCCAGCGATCGATCTCCGACTTCGTGGGCGCCTGCTGGAGCGTCTCCTGGGACGCGAGCCGGATGAGCTCATACAGCCCGCGGCCGATCCCCCGCGCCGGCGGGCCCGCGCGCTTGGTGACCTGGAACCGCGAACGCAGGTACGGGTTCCCGGCCATGTCCCGGCCGTGCAGATCGCGCAGGTAGAAGAGCGCGTGCAGCCAGTCGATCCGCGCGTGCGCCGCCTCGCCGGTCTCGTCCGCCTGGCGGTGCCGCGCCGCGAGCGTCTCCACCAATGGGTGCAGCGTGCGATCGAGGCACAGGTGCGCGAAGTACCCGGACACGAACGCAAGACCGGGCTCCTTGCCCACGAGCGCGCCCATTGCCACGAGCTCCGCCATCTTGAGTCCCAACGCCACCGGCGCGTAGCCGTGCAACAGGCGCGCGAAGTGCGGCACCGGGCGCGGGCGGCGCGGCCACTGCCGCCACCCGCCCAATAGGCCGCCGAACTGCGGCAGATCCGGCAGCGCGGTGCCGAGCCGCGCGTATTCGATGTCCTCGTTGAGCGCCCGCGCGATCGGCGGCGGAAGCTTGCGCGCGTCCGCCGCGAGCCGCTCGACGGCGGTCAGGTGCAGCAGGAGAGCTGGCATCAGGCGGAGGCGACCAAAGCACGCCCTTTCCGCAATGCAAGGCTGCGATAAAAGGCCGGCATGAAATTCAGCTTCGTCGACGGCGATCCCGCATCCTC
The DNA here is from genome assembly GCA_019686135.1 of Myxococcaceae bacterium. Lineage (GTDB taxonomy): Bacteria > Myxococcota > Myxococcia > Myxococcales > Myxococcaceae > JADGHL01. The sequence continues at coordinate 2,023 of JADGHL010000030.1, forward strand.
CAAAGCAGACGTCCTGGTCCTTCCGCTGTTCGAGAGCGACCTTTCCGAAAAGAAGAACCGCAGCGCCGCGCTGAGCGCGGTGGACCGGGCGCTGGGCGGAATCGTCCTCGCCGCCGCGCAGGAGGAGGGCTTTCAGGGGAAGGCGGATCAGACGTTCACCCTCCACACCCACGGGCGGATCCCCGCCGCCAGGCTGGTGCTGGTGGGGCTGGGCGCGCGCGCGAAGTTCGATCCCGAGGTGCTGCGGCTCGCCGCTGGCCGCGCGGTGAAGACGGCGGCGAAGGTGAAGGCGAAGACGCTGACGTTCGCGCTCCCTCCGGCGCGCGAGATGGAGCCGTGCGTGAAGGCGGCGGTGGAGGGCCTGCTTCTCGGCAGCTACAAGTTCGACCGCTACCGCACGGTGGGGCGGGACGCGAAGAGCGGCCGGAACGCCGGCGTGCAGAGCGTGTCCTTCGCGCTGCCCGACGGCGTGGCGCACGCCCGCGCGTTCGACGAGATGGTGGCCCTGGGCCAGAAGGTCGCCGAAGCGGTGAACTGGGCCCGGAACCTGGTCAACGAGCCCGCGGGCGTCATGACACCCCAGCAGCTCGCCGCCGAGGCGCGCTCGCTCGCGTCGCTGGGGCTGAAGGTGACCGTCCGCGGACGCAAGGAGATCGAGAAGCTGCGGATGGGGATGTTCCTCGGCGTGGCGCAGGGGTCGGTGAAGGAGCCGCAGTTCATCGAGGTGGCGTACACGCCGAAGAATCCGAAGGACGCGAAGAAGCCCGCGGTGGCGCTGGTGGGCAAGGCCATCACCTTCGACTCGGGCGGCCTGTCGCTCAAGAGCGCGGAGGGGATGGTGGACATGAAGACGGACATGGCCGGCAGCGCCGCGGTGCTGGGCGCGATGCGGGTCGTGGCGCAGCTCAAGCCGCCGTTCCCGGTCCGGGCGTACATGGGCGCGTGCGAGAACATGCCCTCCGGCCACGCCTACCGTCCCGGCGACGTGCTCGTCTCCCGGCTGGGCAAGACGGTGGAGATCACCAACACCGACGCGGAAGGCCGGCTGGTGCTGGGCGACATGCTCACCTGGGCGAGTGAGTCGAAGCCGGCGATCATCGTCGATCTCGCCACGCTCACCGGCGCCTGCATGATCGCGCTGGGGCACCACATCGTCGGCGCGTGGGGTGAGGACGACGAGGCGGTGGAGTCGGTGCTGGAGGCGGCGCGGAGCGCGGGCGAGATGCTGTGGCGGATGCCGCTGCACGAGCTACAGCGCGACGCGCTCCGCAGCGAGGTCGCCGACATGAAGAACTCCGGCGAACGCTGGGGCGGCGCCATCAACGCGGCGATGTTCCTCAAGGAGTTCGTCGTCGACACGCCGTGGGTGCACCTGGACATCGCCGGGCCGTCGCAGAGCCCGAAGGAGCGCGGCTACCACCAGAAGGGCGCCACCGGCGTGGGCGTGCGCACCCTGGTGGAGCTCATCCGGCGGCGCGCCGCCGAGGAGATGCAGGCGGGCCGCTGATTCTCACTTCAGCGGCTGGACGCCCCGGAAGACCTCTTCGACGCCGGTGAGGGTCTCCTCCGGGGCGCCGCTTGGCCAGGTGGCCAGCATCATCAGCACGCGCCCGCGGGTGCCCTCGAGCACCGCCACGCGGCCGTTCACCTTGTCGCCCATCGCGAACCGGAAGCCGACGGCGCTGTCGCTGAACGCCACCGGCTCCGGATCGGTGGTCTGAAAGCCCGGGTGGCTGCGCATCCCCTCGGTGAGCCGCTCGGCGAACTGCACCGGGCTGGCCACCGCGGGCGCGACCTGGATCACCACCTGCGCGCCGGTCTCCTGATTGCGCATCACCACCGGCGTGGCGATCCCCTCGGGCGTGAAGTCGCCGGTGACGTCCACCTGCCACTTGTCGTTCGGGCGCGTGACCTGAAATCCGAGCGCCTCGTCGATCCACCGCGCGGTCCCCGTCGGCGCGCTGCCGCCCGTGCCCTGCTCCACCGATGCGGCCTTCGGTGACTCCTTGACCGCCGCCTTCCGGGTCGCACAGCCCGCCGTCGCCACCACCGCCGCCAACACCACCGCCGTCCCGCGCCACGCCCGCATGTGCCACCCGACTTTCCAAATGGCCACCCGCCCACCGGGTCCGCCGACCGCAGCGAGGTGCGCACGCGCCCACCAGGCGGCCACCTCCCCGCGGGACGCCCTGTCCACCGGTGGACGCTGCGCGGACGCGGGTGATCCACGGCGGGTGTAGGGTCCAACGCTTCTCGTCGGTGGATCTGGAGGCGAACGTGTCTGGACGTACCCGTGGGACGGTGCTGGTCGTCGAGGACAACCCGGACTGGTCGAACCTGTTGCGGCGGCGGCTCGAGGACTGCGGCTACGAGGTGTGGACCTGCGAGGACGGCGCGCGCGCGCTGGAGCATCTGCGTTGGCATGCGCCCCCGGACGCGCTGGTGCTGGATCTCGGGCTGCCCGGCCTGGGCGGTGGAGCCATCCTCCGCGAGGTGCGCGCGGATCCGGAGCTGGACTGGCTGCCAGTGGTGGTGGTGACGGGGCGCGAGGTGCAGGAAGGGCTCGGCGCGGACCGCGTGTTCCGCAAGCCGGTGGCGCCGGCGGCGGTGGTGGAGGTGGTGCGGCAGCTGGCGGTGCGGTGACGTCCGTCTGCCGTCTGCCGTCTACCGTCGGGCGGTGGGCTCGAGGTTCTGGAGCGCTTCCACGATGGATCGGGCGGCCGCGACGGGATCTTTCGCGGCGTGGATCGGACGGCCGATGACCAGGAGATCCGCTCCCGCCTGGATGGCACGGGTCGGGGTCTCGGCCCTGGCTTGATCGTCCTGCGCGCTCCCTGCGGGTCGGATGCCCGGGGTGCAGAGGAGGAGTCTGCGCTGGAGGATCTGGCGGAGGCCTTCGACCTCCCTCGGCGAACAGACCAGCCCGTCCACGCCGGCCGATTCGGCGAGCGTCGCCAGGGTCCGCGCCACCTCGTCGGGTGACTGGGGATAGCCAATCCCCTGAAGGTCGGCGGCGCTCAAGGACGTGAGCACGGTCACGGCGAGGATCTTCGGCGGCGCGGTGTTTGCCCGCGCGGCGCCTTCCCGTGCGCCCTCCACCGCGGCCCGTACCATCTCCCGGCCGCCCTGGGCGTGCAGGGTGAGGTACGCGGCGCCCAGCTCCCCGGCGCGGCTCGCCGCGAGGTGCACGGTGTTCGGGATGTCGTGGAGCTTGAGGTCGAGGAACACGCGGGCGCCGGTGTCGGTGAACGCGCGGACCGCGGCGGGACCGTGCTCGACGAAGAGCGAGAGGCCGACCTTCACCACGCCCACCCACGGGGCGACCTTCTCGTACAGCGCCTGCGCTTCGGGGAGCGGGAGATCGGCGGCCAGCGCGATCTTCTCGCGCGCGTCGTTCGGAGTCATGGGAGTCCTTCCTGGATCTTCCGCGCCTGCGCGGTGAGCGCCTCCGACACCTCCGCCGGGAGCACGTTGCGCGCGGAGAAGAGCGCGTAGGAGACGAAGGCGTCGAGCAGCTCGTAGCTGCGCGCGCGGTTCACGGCGCGGTCGTCGCCGAGGTTCTTCACCAGCTGCGCGGTGTCGAGCACGCCGTCATCGGAGAGCGTGACGCCGCGGAAGCCCTCCTCCATCCCGGGCAGCGGATCGCTGAGGAACGAACGCAGATCGTCGAGGCCCTCGCCGGCGCGCCCGAGCGCTTCGCAGATGGCACGCACCAACGCGGCGTAGCGTTCGAGCACCGGAGGAATCGCCAGCGCCGGCGTGGGCGCTGCTTCGGGCGTCGGTGGGGCGGGTGCGGGCTCCGCGGGCAGCAGCGCTCCGCTCTCCAACAGCTCGTGGATCCGCGAATAGAAGGTGTAGTCGCTGCCTTCGAAGCCGGCGCGCAGGGCGGAGATCGGCGCGCCGTCCCCGGCCTTCTCCAGAATCAGGCGGCCGGGGCCCGGGCCGGGATCGCGCCCCCGCCGGAGGCGGCGGTTCGACGGCAGTTGGCGCCTCCACCGGCTCACCTCGTCGCGGCGGCGAAGGCCGGACAGCACCAGCTCGCGCGTGGACCAGGGCAGCTTGAGCGCGTCGTCCGAAGGCGCGAGGCCCTCGAAGAAGAGGAACCGGCCGTCGCCCTCTTCGGTGAGGAGGTTGAGGACGATGTCCCGGGTGAGCTGAGTCATCGCCGAATACAGGCGGGCGGGGCTCAACCTGCCGGTGCGCGTGAGGACCTGCCCGAGCCGGGTGCCGGGGCGGACTTCGGTGAGCGCCGCGGCCAGCTCCTCGCGGGTGACGAGGCGCAGGGCGACGAGCACGCTGCCCAGGCGTTCCCACGGCTCCGAGGAGGACGCGAAGACGACCTGCCCGTCGCGGAAGGTCACCGACTTGCGTACGGCGCCGCGTGCGAACAGGAGCCGCCCGGTCCGCACGCCGGAGACGGCCTGCGCGAACGCTTCTTCGATGGAGAGCGACGTCAGGCTGCCCGCGAAGAACCCGGTGGCCGGAAGGTTGCCGCGTACAAGCAGCGCAGCCTCGGGTCCGAAGACGTGCGCTTCCAGCGAGGTGCCCGGCTTCCAGGCCGTTGCCAGCGGGCGAGGCACCTCCACGGTCGCCGACCCGGGCGGGCCGGCGACGACCACCCGACCGTCGCTCACTGCGGGGACCTACTTCTTCGAGGCGAGCTCGGCGTCGATGATCCGCTTGAAGTCTTCAGGCGGGCGCGCGCCGGAGAGCATCATCCCGTTGATGAAGAACGCCGGCGTGCCGGAGACGCCCAACGCCGATCCGGCGTCCTGGTCCTTCTTGATCAGCTCGGCGAACTTTCCGGAGTCGAGGCAGCTGTCGAACTTGGCCCCGTCCAGCCCCATGGTCCGGACCTGCGACTTGAGGTCGGCCACCGCGAGTTTGTCCTGGTTCTTGAACATCCAGTCGTGCAGCTCCCAGAACTTGCCCTGCTCGTCGGCGCACATCGCCGCTTCGGCGGCCTTCTCCGCGTTCTCGTGGAAGGGCAGCGGGTAGTGGCGGAAGACCAACCGCACCTTGTCGGGGTACGCCTTCATCACCTCCTCCAGGTTGCCCACCGCGCGCGAGCAGAACGGGCACTGGAAGTCGGAGAACTCGACGATGGTGATGGGCGCGTCCTTCGGCCCCTTCGAAGGCCCAGTGGCGGCGACCTCCTTTTTCGGCGGGAGCGGCTCCTGGAGCTTGATCTCCACGTTGTTCTTCTGGCGGAGCTCGTTGAAGAAGGCGCGCGCACGCTCCTGCTGCTGCGGGCGAGTCATCATGGAGGCGATCTGCTGCTTCACCTCCGCCTCGGGCGCGTCCTCGGGGATCCGGCCGGCGGCCTTGAGCTGATCGTACGTCTGCTGGACCTGCTCCTCCGAGGGCGGGGGGACCTTCTTCTCGATCTCCTCGCGCAGGTAGTCGTCCTCGGTCATCCCGCGCTTCTTCGCCTCGGACTTGATCAGGTCCTCCATGATCACCTGATCCAGACCCTGGCGCCGGGTCTCGTACAGCTTGTCGGCGATCTCTCGGTCGAGCTGGGAGAGCGTGATCTGCTTCCCGGCGTAGGTCGCCACCACCGGGTCATTGGTGGTGGGCGCGGCCCCGGTGTCCGAGGCCTTGTTGGAGCTGCAGGCGGAAGCCGCCACCACGAGCGCGGCGAAGAGCGAGAGTCGAATGGTCATAGGGCGCCGCTTCTGGCACGCGCGAGCGCGCACCGCAAGTTCGCTGTGGGCGAAGGTGACCACGGAAGCGGTCCGGTGACGGCCGGGCCGCCGTCCGGACTAGGCGACCAGCGGTTCCAGCATCCCCTGCAGATCCGGCAGCCGCAGGTCGACCTTTTCGACGTCGCGCCGGCGCGCCTGGATGATGACGAAGTTGGCGGGGTCGGACAAAACGCGCGTCACCAGCTTGTGGTTGAGGGCGTGGCCGCTCTTGAAGACCTTGAGGTGGCCGATGACCGGGTGCCCGAACAGCGAGGTGTCGCCCAGCGCGTCCAGGAGCTTGTGACGCACGAACTCGTCCGGGAAGCGCAGCCCGTCCGGGTTCAGGATGGAGAAGTCGTCCACGACGATCGCGTTCTCCAACGAGCCGCCCCGCGCCAGCCCGGCCTTCTTCAGCATCTCCACGTCCCGGAGGAAACCGAAGGTCCGCGCCCGCGCGATCTCCCGCGAGAAGTTGCGGTCGCTGAACTCGAAGGTGATGGCCTGGTCCGAGATCAGCGGGTGCTTGAAGTCGATGGTGCAGTCGATCCGGAAGCGCGTCGCCGGCGAGAAGGTGGCCTCCTTGTCGCCGTCGGTCACCGTCACCTGCCGCTTGATGACGATGAAGCTCTTGGGCTCGGAGAGGACGCGGACGCCCGCGGTCTTCACCAGGTACGCGAACGGCGCCGCGCTGCCGTCCATGATCGGCACCTCGGGCCCGTCCACCTCCACCCGGACGTTGTCGATGCCCATCCCCGCCAACGCCGCCAGAAGGTGCTCGACGGTGCCGATCTTCACGCCGTCCCGCCCCAGCGTCGTCGCCAGCGAGGAGGTGTCCACGACGTGCTTCGCCAGCGCGGGGATCTCCACCTTCTGGGGAAGGTCCGTGCGTACGAACACCACACCGTGGTTTGCGGGCGCAGGCAAAAGGGTCAGCTTCACCGGCGCGCCGGAGTGCAACCCCACGCCTTCGCAGGAGATCGGCTCCTTCAGGGTGCGTTGATTGAATGAGCTGTCGGCCATTTCTGAAGTGCCCCCTCCGGGACGTGATGCGGCGCGTTGACCAGCAAGCGATGTGCCAGAAAGCTGGCGATCCGCCTCGCGAAGAGTGGAATCGCAGGTCTCGCAACCGTTTGAATTTTCAAAGGAGTTTCTGGACGCGGAAACGAAAAACCTGGTCGCCGTGTCACAGCGTGCAGGTTGGGCCACTTGAAGTGCCCAAACCACGACACGCCTGTCTCACATCTTCGAGGCCCCCTCCGGGCGCGAGCGGTCCGAAACATCCAGCGCGCCGCTCGTGGCGCACTGCGGTCGGCGACTTAGCGCAGTCGTGCCTACACGCGCAAATCTTTTGAACCGTCGACCTGACCAACGAGTCACGACAACGCCGCCGTGCTCCGGCCGGTCCGGAAGCGCGCCAGGAGCGCCCGCGCCGCGGCCTGGTCGAACCGGACCGAGGACAGCTCGCGCCGGCGGCTGACCTGGGCGAAGTAGGTCTGCGCGACCTGCGAGAAGTGACGGAAGTCCTCGCCGAGCCGCTGGCGCTGCGCCTCGCCCGGGGGGATCCGTTCGGTCTCACCCACGAGCGCGGCGAAGCGATCGAAGGGCTCGTAGTCGCCGTAGCGGAGGAGCTGGTAGCTCACCGCGTGGAAGTACTGAAGGAAGGCCCGCACCGCGCTGAGCGCGTTCTCGCCCTGCGCGGGCGTCCCATGGAGAAAGACGCGGCCGGCGGCTTCGCACAGGCGGCTCAATGCCCAAAGGTCCAACCGCAGCCGTTCGCTCATCTCGCGCGTGGAGACGAGCTGTTCGAAGGTGGTGGCGCCCTCCAGCTCGGGCTTGAGCGCGCGGGCCAGCGCCACGATCTGCTTGCGGTACAGCTGGGTCAGCGCGACCGCCGCGTCCATGGTCGCGTTGGGCCCGGCGTCCATGTGCCCGAGATAGGTCTGATGGATCCGCGCGCTCTCGCGGATCATCTCCCGTGACGCCTTCAGCGCCGCCGCCTTGTGCCGCCTCAGCTCCGCGCGGGTCGCGAGATCCTCCTGAAGGTAGAGGGCCAATGAGGCGGCCTCGCTGCGCACGAGCGCCAGCACCACGCGCGAGCGCGGCGGCGGCGGCGACTCGCCGTCTCCCACGTAGGAGAGGTAGTGCAGAAGCCGGAACAGCCCGAGGAACGGCGTGGAGAACAACCGCCGCGTGGACTCGGGGAGCTCATGGAGCGATTCGAGGAGCCGCACGGACTTGATCCGGTCGTACTCGAGCCGGAACTCCAGCGGCCGGAACGGGCGGAAGTAGCGGTTGAGGACGATCTCCCGAAGCAGCAGCGAGCCCACGTCGTTGTAGAGCGCGAACCCGCACACCTCCAGCTTGAGCAGGTGGTCGATGACCGTCCGCAGCGCATCGAAGCTCTGCCGCAGCACGAACAGCGACTCCTGCGGCGTGTCCTGGTCCAGCTCCTCCTCCAGCAGCAGCCGCCGGGCGCGGTCGTCGGCGAGCGTGGACTCGATGTAGCGGCGGAACACCATCCGCTGGTCGGAGTCGGGATCGAGCAGCTGCCGGGCGGCCTTGATCGCAGCGTTGATGGCATCGCGCACGTCCACCAGCTCGTCGTGGAAGTCGCGCGTCACCACCGGCGGGGAGGCGGGATCGAACGGCAGGTTGTGGAGGTTGAAGTAGCGCTCCACGCCGCGCAGGAGCATCTCGAACTCGAACAGAAGCTCCTCGCGGCCCTCCACCTGCACCGACCGGAGCCACCGCTCGCGCTCCATCAGAAAACCGGCGCGCGTGCTCTGCGAGTCCTTGATGAGCTCCGAGTAGAAGTCGCGCGCGCTCTTCGGCGCGGCGCGCCCGCCGGTCTCCGGATGCGCGCTCAAAACAGCGCCCCCTGCGGCCCCTGGGGCACCGCCTTGCCGAAGTACTCGTACGCGCGGTGGGTGACCACCCGCCCGCGCGGCGTCCGGTTCAGCAGCCCCTCGCGGAGGAGGAACGGCTCGTAGACGTCCTCCAGCGTGTCGCGCTGTTCGCCCACCGCCGCCGCGATGGTCTCCACGCCCACCGGGCCGCCGCCGAACTTCTCCAGGATGGTGAGGAGGATCTTGCGATCCATCGGATCCAGCCCGCCCCGGTCCACGCCGAGCCGGCTGAGCGAGCGGTCCGCCACCTCGCGGGTGATGCGCCCGTCGCCTTCGACCTCGGCGAAGTCGCGCACCCGGCGCAACAGCCGGTTGGCGATCCGCGGCGTCCCGCGGCTGCGCCGCGCCATCTCCTCGGCGCCGGAGGGTTCGAGCCGCACGCCGAGGATCTTCGCCGACCGCGCGAGGATCTGCTCGAGGTACTTCGGCTCGTAGTAGTCGAGCCGCTCCTGGATCTGGAACCGGTCGCGCAGGGGCGAGGTGAGCAGCCCGGTGCGGGTGGTGGCGCCCATCAGGGTGAAGCGAGGCAGGTCGATCTTCATCGCCCGCGCCGCCGGCCCGGTGTCGATGGTGACGTCCAGCCGGAAGTCCTCCATCGCCGGGTAGAGGTACTCCTCCACCACCGGGTTGAGCCGGTGGATCTCGTCGATGAAGAGGATGTCACGGGGGGCGAGGTTGGTGAGCAGCCCCGCGAGATCGCCCTTGCGTTCGATCGCCGGGCCGGAGGTTACGTGCAGCCCCACGCCCAGCTCCGCGGCGATGATGTGCGCCAGCGAGGTCTTCCCCAGCCCGGGAGGTCCGGAGAACAGGCAGTGATCGAGCGCCTCCTTGCGCTTCTTCACCGCCTTCACGAACACCTTGAGCTTCTCCACCACCTCAGTCTGGCCGACGTACTCGTCGAAGGAGCGCGGCCGCAGCGAGGCCTCCACCCGGAGGTCGTCGTCCGCCCGCTGCGGCGAGAGGGTGTCTGCGTCACGCGCCATGAGCGCGGTCAACGTACCAGATGGGCAGCATCCTGCACGCCCGTTCCCGTCACGTTGTGCGCCGCGGATGGGCGCTGCTAAGAGCCCCGGTGCCGAACGGACGGAAGGGAGCGAATAGAGGTGAAGGGCCTCGTCTTCGATCTGTCGATTCCGAAGTACGTCATGGCGAAGGCCGTCGGGAAGCAGTTCCCGAAGATCCACTACGGGCGCATCTCGTCGCTGCGCCTGGGACGGGACATCGCCGCACCGAAGCTGCCCGGCCCCGAGTGGGTGCGCCTGCGCACGCGGATGGCGGGGTTCTGCGGCAGCGACCTGGCCACGCTCTTCTTCAAGTTCTCCCCCGCGCTGCAGCCGTTCAACTCGTTCCCGGCGGTGCTGGGGCACGAGATCCTCGCGGACATCGTCGAGGTGGGTCCGAAGGTCCGAGGGCTGGAGCCCGGGCAACGGGTGGCGGTCAACCCGCTTCTGCCCTGCCGGCTGCGGGAGATCTCCCCGCCGTGCATCCCCTGCGAGCGCGGGAACGAGGCCGGCTGCGAACGCACCGCGGAGGGCTGCTTCGCCCCGGGGTCGATGATCGGCTTCTGCCGCGAGCTGCCGGGCGGGATGGGCGAGGAGCTGGTCGCGCACGCCTCGCAGCTCTTCCCGCTGCCGGACGCGGTGAAGGACGAGGCCGGCGTGCTGATGGAGCCGTTGGCGGTCAGCGTCCACGCGGTGCTCAAGAACGCGCCCGAGAAGCACGAGCGGGTGCTGATCATCGGCGGCGGGCCGGTGGCGTTCGCGACGCTGTGGGCGCTCCGGGCGCTGGGGCACGCGCAGCACGTCACGCTGATGAGCTTCGACGCGTACCAACTGGAGCTCGCCCGGAAGATGGGCGCGGACGACACGCTCCGGGTGACGAAGGACGACGAGGAGGCGGCGGAGATCGCCCGGCGCACCGGCGGGCGGATGTACCGGCCGATCATCGGCCCGCCCACGATCACCGGCGGCTACGACGTCATCTACGAGTGCGTGGGCTCGCGCGACTCCTTCCAGGACGCGGTGCGGTACACGCGCAGCGGCGGGCGGATCGTCCTCATCGGCGCAGCGGGGATCCTCCACCAGGTCGACCTGACCATGGTGTGGCGCAACGAGCTGACGATCGCCGGCTCCTACGTCTACGGCCCGGAGCTCTTCCGCGGTCAGCGGATGCACACCTTCGAGGTGGTGCGCACGCTTCTGGCCGAAGGCGCCGGGCCGGACGCTGCCCAGCTGTGCACGCACACGTTCCCGCTCGAGCAGTACCAGCAGGCGATCGAAGCGAACCTTTTCCGTGGGCGGTACAAGTCGGTCAAGACCGCGTTCGACTTCCGGAGGCCCTCATGAGCACGCACCCGTTCCGCACCTTCCCCGAGCTGGACGCCGCCTCCGCGGATCCGCACGCCGCTTCGAAGCTCCGCAAGCTGCGCCGGGCGGGCGAACAGGTGCGGGAGAAGATCCTCTCCGAGGGGACGGCGGAGGCGGTGGCCACCTGCCCGCTCATCACGCTCCCCTACCCCACCGCGTTCGCCTTCTCCGGCGCGGCGCGCTCGCCGGCGCCGTACATCATGATGACCAACCGGATGACCGTGGTGCAGTTCCGCCACGAGGGCGCCTTGAAGACGCTGCTGTTCAACCCCACCGACTACGAGCGCGGCGTCCACGGGCCGTTCTATTGGAACCTGCGGCAGAAGTACGGCGCGTTCCTCTCCGAGAAGGTCCTGTCCCACCGCCACGGCACGGTGCAGTCCCACCTCGCCCAGCTCGGCCTGCGCCCGGATGACGTCGACTACATCGCGTTCGATCACCTCCATTTGCAGGACGTGCGCGGGTGGCTCGGCGGCGAGGGCGCCACGGCCTACTTCCCGCGCGCGAAGCTCCTCGTGATGCGCCGCGAGTGGGAGCTGGTGAAGGACCTCCACCCGATGCAGTACCCCTGGTTCGTCCCCCACGGCACCGACGGCGTGCCGGAGGACCGCGTGGTGCTTCTGGACGAGAGCATCTGGCTGGGCCCGGGCGTGGCGATCCTCAGCACCCCGGGGCACACCCAGGGGAACATGTCGCTGGCGGTCAACACCGATCGCGGGCTGTTCGTGGTCAGCGAGAACGCCGTCGCCACCGAGTGCTTCACGCCGCTGTCCTCCGGCATCCCGGGGATCAAAGCCGCGGCGGATCACCTGGGCGCCGAGGTCATCCTCAACGGGAACACGCGCGAGAACTCGCTCGACCAGTACTCGTCCATGGTGCTGGAGAAGACGGTCGCCGGGCCTTCGAAGATCGACCCCTCCTTCGTGAACTTCTTCCCCTCATCGGAGCTCACCGCGTCGATCTACGCGCCGGGACTGTCGCCGACCTTCTCGCACGGAGAAATCAGCCAGGGCACCGTGCGCCGCGGAAGCGCGCACGCCCCCCGCGCCGCGTGACGCGCGGTCGAAGTCGCTTGCCTGGTGGGCCCGGAGGGGCCGAACTTCACCGAACGAGGCACGGACGATGAGCACAATGGAGGCAGTGCTGGACGGCGCGGAGAAGCTTTTGGGCGGCGTGAAGCTGAAGGAGACGGCGATCGTCCGGGCGATGGGGCTCACGCAGATCCCGCTCCTCTTCTTCGTGGGGCCGCGGGTGCTCCGCGTCGACGACGAGGGCTGCGAGATCGTCATCCCTTTGCGCTACCGGACACGGAACCACCTCGGGTCGATGTACTTCGGCGTGCTGGCCGCGGGGGCCGACCTCGCCGGCGGGCTCAACGCCGCGTTCCTCATCCGCGAGAAGCACCGCAAGGTGTCGCTCGTCTTCAAGGACTTCAAGGCGGAGTTCCTCAAGCGCGCGGACGGGGACGTGCACTTCGTCTGCCACGACGGAAAGAAGATCCGCGAGACCGTCGAACGGGCAGACGCCACCGGCGAGCGGTTCACCATCCCGGTGGAGATCGTCGCCACCGTCCCTTCGAAGTACGGCGACGAACCGGTGGCGCGGTTCACGCTCGGGCTGTCGCTCAAGCGGAAGGGCTGAGGCGGGTCCTCAGCGCTGGCGCAGCTCCTTGAGCGCCTCGCGGAACAGCTCCTCGAACGAGGCCGCCGGCCCCAAGCGCTCCGCTGCGGCGTCGGCGGCGCGCTCGGCCTGCGGCGGCTTGTAGCCGAGGTTCACCAGCGCGGAGACGAGGTCGTCGCGAAGCGGCGAAGCGCCGGCAATCGTGCCCGCGGCGGCTTCGGGGGCGCCGCCCTCCAACGCGAGCAGCTTCACCTTGTCCTTGAGCTCCAGCACCAGGCGCTCGGCGGTCTTTCTGCCCACCCCGCGGATCTTCGTGAGCCGCCCCACTTCGCCCTTCGCCAGGACCTGCACCAGCGTCTCCGCCTCCAGCCCGCTCATCACGTTGAGCGCCAGCTTCGGGCCGACCTGGGAGACGGAGGTCAACAGGAGGAACAGCTCCTCCTCCAGCTTCGTGCCGAAGCCGTAGAGGTCGAGTGAATCCTCGCGCACCACCGTGCGGATGCGGAGCTTCACCGGTTCGCCCTCTTCCGGCAGCCGAGCCAGCGCCAGAAGGGACATCAGCACTCGGTACCCGACGCCGTTCACGTCGATGACGACGTCGTTGGCGTTCTTCTCGCCCACCAGCCCGCGCAAGGAAGCGATCACTTCCCGCTCCCGGTTCTCGCCAGCTTCGAAGCCACGGCCGCGCGCGGCGCCTCGTAGGCCGGGCGGAGCCGATCCGCGAGCGAAGCGAACGGGCGCGCCGCGGACGCGGCGCCCCGCTTCGTCGTCGGCACGGCGGCCGCGCGCGCGTGGTTCAAGTGGCAGATCGCTACCGCCAATGCGTCGCTCGCGTCCGCGCGTTCGAGCTCCGGCAACGTCAGGAACGTCCTCACCATCCTCGCCACCGCGTTCTTGTCCGACGCACCGTTGGCGCCCACCGCCTTCTTCACCTTCGCGGGCGGGTACTCGTGCACCGGGAGCGCGCGCTGCGCGGCCACCAGGAGCGCCACGCCGCGCGCGTGCCCGAGGATGAGCGCGCTCCGGGCGTTCTTGAAGGTGAACACGCCTTCCACCGCCACCGCGTCGGGCCTGAAGGTGTCCATGGCCACGGTCAACCCGCGGTACAGGGCATCGAGCCGCTGCTCCAGCGGCGCCGCCCCATCGAGGCGGATCACGCCGTGGCCCACGTGCCGAAGGCGCGCGCCGATCTGATCGACCACGCCGAAACCGGTGAAACGACTGCCAGGGTCAATCCCCAGGACGCGCAACGGCGACTCCCCTCCGGATCCCGGACCCGGAACAGGTGTTCACACCTTGTACCGCGCCCCGCGGGGGCTGTCGATTTTCGAGGCCCGAACGGCTCAGCCGGACAGCTCGTCCATCAGCGCCTCGTCCATCTCGAAGTTGGCGTGGACGTGCTGCACGTCGTCGTTCTCCTCCAGCGCCTCCAGAAGCCGCAGGAGCTGCTTCGCCTTCTCGCGGTCGTCCACGCGCACCGTGGTCGTCGGCAGGTGGGTCCACCGCTGCTCGCCGAGCGGCAACCCCGCCTGCTCCAGCGCCAGGGCGACGGCGTGGAGGTCGGCGGGCGCGGTGCGCACCTCGAAGCCTTCCGCGCCGAGCGCGATGACGTCCTCGGCGCCGGCGTCGATCGCCTTCTCCATCACCTCCTCCTCGGAGGGGCCGGGCTTCACCGCGATGCTGCCCTTCTTCTCGAAGAGGAAGCTCACCGCGCCCACCGCCGCCAGGTTGCCGCCGAAGCGCTGGAGCGCGTTGCGGACGTCGTTGGCGGAGCGGTTCCGGTTGTCGGTGAGGCACTCGACGATGAGCGCCACCCCGCCGGGCCCATAGCCCTCGTAGACGACCTCCTCGTAGTGAACGCCCTCGAGCTCGCCGGTGCCCTTCTGGATGGCCCGGGCGATGTTGTCGGTGGGCATGTTCGCCTGCCGCGCGGCCGAGATGGCCAGCCGAAGGCGCGGGTTGTGCTGCGGATCCCCGCCGCCCAGGCGCGCGGCGACGGTGAGCTCCTTGATCAGCTTGCTGTAGAGCCTGCCCTTCTGGACGCCCTGAACCGCCTTGGCACGCTTGAGCTTGCTCCAACGGTTGTGGCCGGACATGCCCCTCCCGTAGCCCGGCACAGCGCTGCTGGCTACTGCACCGGGACGACGAGCCCCATCGCGTACAGCCGCGTCACCGCCTCGAGCGCCGTCACCTCGTCCAGCGCGGAGTCGGTGATGATCGCCCGCACCGTGCGGCGGCCGTCGAACAGCCGGATGAGGCCATTCACCTCGCGGGGCAGGGTCGACAGCGCGTCCCTGAGCCGGCGGAAGTCCACGACCAGCACGGCGTCCTGCGGCACCGACCGTTCCACCAGCTTCTGCCACCGCCCAAGCCGCGGGAGGACCTTTCGGACCAACGCTTCGAGGTCGAAGGACATCGTGGCGCGCATCAGCGAGGGGCCGAAGGTGACGACGTAGCCGCCCGAACCGAGGAGCAGGAGACGCCGCAATGCGTCCTCGCCGCGCCGCCCGTCATAGACGCAGTCCACCACGCGATCCCCACGGAAGGAGATCCACCCCTTCGTGTCGGTGAGCTCGATCCGACCGGCGCGCACGCCCGACAGCAACGCCCGCAGGGTCTGGGCGATGGGCAGCGTCGCCGTGTCCGCCGAAAAGCGCGCCCCGGACGACGAGCGCGCCGCCATCAGCCGGGCCAGGGCGACCACGTCGTTGAGGAACAGCGGCTTGGGCAGGTACTGGTCCGCGCCCGCGCCGCCCGCGAGTTCCTGGTGCCACGCCTCCGGCGCCCGCGCGAGCAGCACGACAGGGAGATCGGCGGTGCGCTGGTCCGCGCGGATCTGCTGGCACAACAGAAAGCCGTCCCCGCCCCGAAGATCCGCCTCCGCGAAGACCATCCCCGGGAGGGGACGATCGGGCGCAAGGCACCGGAGCGCCTCCTGGCCCGAAGCCGCCGCGGTCACCTCGAAGCCCGCGCGCATGAGCCCCGCGACGAGGACCGACCGGGTCCGCTCGTCCGGCTCGGCCACCAGCACCACCGGGCGTTCGGTGCTCGCCTCACCGGTGACGTGCAGAAGCCGGCGCCCGGCGGCGCTGCCCCAATGGCTCGCCGGGGCAGCGCTCCGGAGCGGATACGAGGCCGAAAAACCGGGAATGGGCGCAAGTTGGGGGGCGGCAGCCATGACACCTCCATTGTCGGCGGGAAGGGTGGGCAGGTTGCGCCGATGGACCCACCTTGTACCCCAACGTCGGGCCCCGGTGTCGAGTGCACGCAAACCGTCAAAAAAGCTGGCCGGCATCCGCCGCCTTTCTAAGGTGCCGCGCATGATGCCGGCCCCTCTTCGTGTGCTCCTCGGTCTTTCGCTCCTCGCGGTCACATCCACCGCGCGCGGACAGACGCCGGGGGCGAGCACGTACCTGGAGGACAAGCACCAGTCGTTCGGCGCCTTCGCCTCGCCGGCCGCGCTGCCCAACGGCGCGACCGCGGCGTACGCCTTCGCCGGCGTCCCGGAAGTCGGCGCGGGCTTCCGTCAGGGCTTCGGCCTCTTCGAAGGTCAGGCGCGCCTCGTGCTCGACTACTTCACCCTAGCCGCCACCCTCGAGGGCGAGGCGCGGTTCCTGGCGTACGACCGGAACCAGCTCCGGATCGCGCCGTCCCTGGCCGTGGGCGCCACCTTCGACGCGGGCGCCCGTTACATCGACGAGCTCAACTTCGGCCACGTCGGGCTGAAGCTCACCCCGGGCGGCACCGTGAGCTGGAAGGTGGCGGAGACCGCCAACCTCATCGGCGAGCTCAGGGTGCCGATCGACGTGCCGCTGACCACCTCCGGGCTCCGGGTGACGCCGCTCATGGGCGGCGGCGCAGAGCTGTACCTGGGCGACGACATCAGCGCCGGAGCGCTGGCGGACTTCGGCCTGGACGTGGTGAAGGAGCCGCAGGGCGTCCCACAGACGCGCTTCGCGTTCGCCCTCCGCGTGGGGCTCGGCTACCGCTTCTTCTGAGCCCTACCGCGCGTCCGCGGACTTGAGCCCCTTCGCCGGCTTGAGGAGGGGCTTCTTCGCCGGGACGACCACCAGCTCCTCGTCGAGGAAGCGGTTCATCTGCTCCATTTGCGCGCGATAGGCCGGGTACGCCTCCGCGCTGATGCGTTCGCAGCGAAGCTCCAGCTGCTGGTCGACGGTGAGGCCGGTGGCGGACGGGGTGACCGTGCGCACCATCCGGATGCAGTCCGTGTTCACCTCGCCCGACGACGGCGTCCGCGCCGCCTGCATCCCTTCGGGCAGGGCGATCTCATAGCGCCATCGCTGGAGGTTCGGCGTCCCCAGCACCAGCGGGTAGCGCCGGGTGGCGAGGCTGAACACCTCGCGCGGAGACCAGCTCTGCAACCGGAGCCGGAGCTGGTCGCCCTCCTTCCGCGCGGCGTTGGGGGTCTCGAACCGGGTGCGCACCACCGCCGGCTTCTCCAGGTCCTTCACCTCCACCGGCGTGGGGTCCACGGAGGAGGCGTCCTGGAAAAAGGATCCGGTGACCACCTGCATGAACTGCTTGAAGGTCTCCGGGTTCCGCGCGACGCGGCGGATCGACGACCCGGCGCGCCCGCGGGCGGTCAACTGCAGCTCGCCCCTGCCGCTGCCGTCCGCCGACAGCTCGAGCGTCAGGTCCGTCTGGACCTGGTGGTGATCCGGCGTCTGCCAGGGGATGGCGATCCAGTCGTGGGTGCGGGCCTCGGGGTCATAGACCAGGGAGATGGTGCCCGCGTCGTCGTCGCGCAGCACGTCCAGATCCAACGCGTCCGCGGTGGCGTCATAGAAGCGGCCTTCGGGCAGGCCCGGCTGCGGCGGGACGTAGACGATCGCGTGGTTGAACTGCTGGGTGGGCAGATCCTTCATCACCTGCCCGCGATCGCGCGTGCGGACGGTGGCGAAGTGCGCCTTCAGCCCCAGCTTTCTCGCCAGGGTGATGAACAGCACCGACTTGTCCTTGCAGTCGCCGTAGCGGCGCTCCACCACCATCGACGCGGGGTGGGGCTTCACGCCGGCGATGAAGGACTCGTAGTCCTGCTGGTAGCGGATCTGCTCCATCACGAACTGGTGGATCCGAAGGAGCTTCTCCTCGGGCGTCTTCGCGCCCTCCGCCAGCCGTTGCGCCAGCTCGTCCAGGTCCGGGCTGTCGCGGAAGGCGCTCTCCAGCAGCGCCTCCTCCCACTTTTTGTACGCGTCCCAGCCGGGGATGGTGGTGAGCTGCAGGTTCGCCGCGATCTCGATCAGGTTCGGCATGTGCGGCTCGGCGATGATCGGCCGCGTGTTCTCCATCTTCCAGGAGACGCGGATCTGGTCGCCCACCCTCGTCTCCTCGCGCACGAGGTCGCCGACCTTGTGCTCGTGCAACGTGTTCCCCACCGGGTACCAGAGGACGAACTGCGCCAGCGAACGCTGGTCGTTCACCGACTGGAACGACCACGACTTCGACAGGTAGCGCGGCAAAAAGCCGGAGGGCGGCACGTCCGCGCGGTACTGCAGGACGATGGTGGAGCCCACGTCCAGCCCGCGGAAGAGCACCTCGCGCGAGCGGACCGACGCCTCGGAGCGCCGCCCGTTCGCGTCGATGGAATACGCCTGCAGCACGCGCACCCTTCCGCCGTAGGCCAGGTGCTGGCGGGTGAGCCGGTCGCGGCCCTGCTGGTTGAACGCGTAGACCACGTTGGTGACCACGTTGGTCGTCGAGCCGTCCGGGCGCAGCTCGGTGACCTCGTGGTCGAGCAAAAACGCGAGGTCTGCGCCCGGCTCCTGCTGCACCGTCTGCCGAAGGCGCACCGCCTGCTGGATCTGCTCGTCGCTGGGGATGTCCTTCGCCCACGGCCCCATCTGGGCCGGCGCCACGAAGTCGAGGCGGTTGGCCGTGTCGTCGTCGTCCGGGTTGCGGACCAGCGCCGCCTGCCACGCAGCGATCGCCTTGTCCTTCTCGCCGCGCCGCCACGCCAACGCGGCCATGGCCCGGAGCACGTCGGCGGAGTTGGGGAACAGCGCGTTCGCCTCCTCCAGCACCTCCTCGGCCGCTTCATCCTTCCCTGCGCGGCGCAGCGTCTCCGCCAGCTTCATCCTGGGAAACAGCTTCTCCGGATAGGCCTGCAGCCATTCGCGCGCGACCTGTGCGGCCTCGTCCAGGTGCCCGCCCTCCCTGAGCGCGCCGTGCAGTTGCAGCATGAGCCCATAGTGGTGCGGGTGGTGCCCAAGCAGGTCCCGGTACAGGGCGATCGCCTTGTCGTCGCGGCGCTCGGAAAGCCAGCACTCCGCCAGGTCCATCTGGAAATCGAGCGTGTGGGGCTGGCTCGCATCCAGCGCCTCCAGCGTCCGGCACTTGTCCTCGATCCACTTCTCCACCCCGAAGAGCTCCGCCAATTGGCGCTGCGGCGCGGGGCGATCCGGGTATTTCACCACGAGCGCGATCAACTCCTTGCGCGCGCGCTGGCGGAGGCCCTCCTGCAGCCAGAACCGGGCCTGCTGCTTGTGGATGAGCGGCAGCGCCTCGCCCACCTCACGATCGAGCTGGGCGAGCTCGTCCGCGGTGCGCCCGCGCTCGCCGTTGTCCCACAGAGCGTCGATGAGCGCGTCGCGCGCCAGGATCGCCCCCGGATACTCGCGCGCGAAGGCCTGGGCGGCGCGCACCGACACGCTCCCGCCAAAGGCCCTCGCCGCCCCGAAGGCGCGCCAGTGCGCCTGCCGCGCCGGAGACTGCGCCATGTGCGCGACCGCCGCATCCAGCGCCCCGTCCTCCCCGAGCGGGCTGCGCCCCGGAAGGGCGTGGGCCACCGGACCTGCTTCCACCGCCCCTACCGCCACCTTCGCGCCGGCGGCCCCGGTCACCCGCGCGAACAGACGCCAGTCACCGGTGCGGTGGGCCGACTTGATGAGCAGCTGGTGCACGCCCGCATCCAGGCGCAGCGGCACCACGAACTGGTCGAGCCCGAACACGCGTTCGACCTCACGGGCTTCGAAGACCTCGGTCCCGTCGACGAAGATCTTCAGCGGATCGGTGGAGGCGACCCGGACCTCATACTCGCCCGTTTCGGGGACGGTGAAGCCGGAGGCGGCGTACGCCACCGACCAGCTCTCCGGCGCGAGGAAATCGCGCAGCTCGGTCTCGCCGCGCACGTCCCTCGGCGGCTGACGCACCCAGCCGATCTTCATCAGCGCGCCGTCGTAGGTCGCCGAAAGGTCCACGCCGCCTTCGGGCGGGTAGACCACGTCGAAGCCCTTGCCCTGGTCGTTGTCCCAGCCACCCACCACCGCCAGCGGGAGCGCGCCGTCCACGCGCGAAACGGCCAGGGCGGCACCGGCATCGTCCCCTTCGGCGTGCAGGTGGTCGGCGAGCTCGAAGGCCGCCCAGGCGCGCACGCGCGGATCGGGGTGCGATTCGGAGAGCTCCGCCAGAAGGGCGATGAAGCGCTGGTCCTGCGCGTCCGTGCGGGACATCTCGGCCAGCCGCATGAGCGCGGGGATCGTCGCGTCGTAGCCGGTGTCGCGCGCAGCGGAGCAGAGCGCCTCGAACTCGTCGCCTTCGCGCATCTCCAGCCGCGCGAGCTGGGCGGCCAGCTCCTGCGCCTGACCGGAGGATGGCGCCGCGGCGAGCGCGGATTCGGCTGCGGTGCGCAGCTCCTCGGGGGAACGCGCCGAATAGAACGCCTCCACCGCGGCCGCGAGCGACCTGGCATCCCGGATGACCCCGGCCGTGAGCGTGGGCCGTGGCGGTGTCAGCGTGGCGCACGAGAACGCCAGTCCGGCGAGCGCAGCGATCGCAACGATGCGGGCGGTGTTCCGATGTCGGCGAACCATCCGGCGAGGGTTGCCGATCCCTTGGCCCCGCTCAAGAAGTCGAAAGGACCGGGTTCGGCGCAAGGTCGGAAAGCGGCCAGGCACCTCCCGGAGCGCCCGTCAACGGACCTTCTGCATCTCCTTGATGAACAGCTCCGGCTCGAGGAAGCCGGTGATCTTCGGCTTCTCCATGATCGTTCCGTGGGAGTCGACGAAGGCGACGGTGGGCAGGCCCTCCACGCCGAAGCGGTCGTAGAGGTCGTCGAGGAAGGGCGGGTTGGAGGTGGCGTCGACCTTGATGGTGACGAACCGGGTGGACTCGTCGATCACCGGCGGAGCCACGTAGGTGTGGCGGTCGAGCTCTTTGCAGGCGGCGCACCACTCGGCGAAGAAGTCGATCATCACCGGCCGGCCTTCGGCCTTCGCCTTGTCCAGGAGCGCATTGAACGCGGACACGTCGGTGACGGACTCGTTGGGGAACGACAGCTGCCAGTTGAAGGTCTTCTTCGGCGGCTCCGCCCAGCCGGCCTTCACCCAGAGATCGCCCGTGTGTGGCGCGCCGAGCGCGGAGATGCGCAAGAGGATCGCCACCACCACCACCCCAACGCCCACCGCCTTGCGGACGCGCTGCGCCGAGTCCTCCTTGAAGGAGAGGTGCACCGCGCCGAGCAGCACCCCGACCGCGGTGAGCACCGCCGCGAACGCCGCGCCCGGGACGCGGCCGAGCTGCACACCCACGTCGTGCGAGAACCGGGTCAGCGCGGGGAACCCGTCGCGCAGGTACCCGGCCGCCATCCCCAGAAGGATGATGCCGAGGATGCTCTTCACCCACTCCATCCACACGCCGCTCTTGGGCAGCCGCACGGTGAAGACGCCGATGACGAAGAACGGCAGCCCCACGCCGAGCGCGTAGACGAACATCAGCGCAGCACCCAGCGGCACGCTCTGCGATTTGGCGATGAAGGTGAGCAGGCCCGTCAGCATGGGCCCGGTGCACGGCGCGGCGAGGAAGCCGGAGACGCTCCCCATCAGGAACGCGCCGACGATCCCGGCGCCGCCCACCATGTTCAGCCGTTGCGTCAGTCCCTGCGGGAGCGCCAGCTCGAAGGCGCCGAACATCGACGACGCGAGAAGCACCATGAACAGCGCCAGCCCGCACACCACCCACGGGTTGGAGAGCGCCGCCCCGAAGAGCGAACCGGTCAACGCCGCGGTGGCGCCCAGCGCGCTGAACACCACGCCCATCCCGATGACGTACGAGCACGTCAGAAGGACCGCCTTGAGCCGGCTGTCCGCCCTGCTGGCACCGAACACGCTCACGGTGATGGGGATGAGCGGGTAGACGCAGGGTGTCAGGGCGGTGAGCAGGCCGGTGCCGAGGATGATCAGCACGCCGGCCAGGGTCTGGCCGCCGGTGAAGAACTTCACCGCGTCGTAGTCGGTGCTCGGACCGGTGGGGAGGAACGATGGGAGGATCGCGACGGCGAGCGCCCCGGCGACGGTGAGCAGGAGGATCTTTCGGTTCATCTTCGGGCCCCGGGCCTTATACGACGGACCCTTTTAACCGTGTCAGCCGCTCATGCATGCCCGGGCGGCGGGCGGGCACACATCGGCCTTCCCCGGCGGGCGGCCGGCCGGCACGGGAACGCTTCGTGCGCCGGACGATCCGCGCTCACGTACAGTGCGCGGCGCAGATGGCCCGGACGTCCTTCTTCTTCTTCGCCCTGATGGTGGTCGCGTTCGCGGGCGTGTGCGCCGGCGCCTACAGCCTCGTCCAGCGCGACCGGGCCCGGCTGGTGGAGCAGTTCGCCAGCGAGCGCCTCCACCAGGTGGACGAGACGGCCACCAACGCGCGGAACGATCTGGACGACATCGGCGAGGACCTGCGCTTTGCGGGCGAGCTGGTGGCGGAGCCAGAGAGCCCGGCCAGCTACCAGCGCGAACTGCGCGCGCTGTTGCACGTGGTGACCCAGTATAAGGCGATCGCCGTCGTGGACGAAACGGGCGAGGTGGAGGCGTTCCTGTCGGATCCGGCCGCCCGCCTCCCGCTCTCCACCGAGGCGATCCGCGCCGCGATGGTAGAGACGGCAAAGCTCGCGGCGCAGCGGGAGGTCGGTCAGCTCGTCTCGTCGCCACCACTTCAGGACGGCGAGTGGCTGCGCGTGTTCGCGACCCCGGTGCCCCGGCCGGGGCGCGCGGATCCGGAGCGGAACGACCGGCGCCGGGCGATCGCGGTGCTGGTGGATGTGGAGGCGTACTTCGGCGCGCTCCGGCTCATCACCACCGATCCGAACGCGCACGTGCTGGTGCTGGGCGCCTTCGGCCAGCCCACGCCGGGGAGCGAACGGAGCGTCGCGGACGCGGTGCGCTCGCTCCCGAAGACCGCCGCCCGGACGCCCCAGCTCGCCGAGCTGGTGGCGAGGATGCGGGCCGGCGAGCGCGGCACGATGCAGCTGAGCGGGGCGGAGGCCCAGCAGCTCGGGCTGGGGAACAACGACGTCATCGCCGCGTTCGCGCCGCTCGTCCCGCGTGGCGGCGCGCGTTGGGCCCTGGCCACGCTCACCTCCACCGCGCAGCTGCAGTCTTTGGAGCGGCTCGCCGTGCTACGGCTGGGGCTCGCGGCGCTGGCGGTGATCGTCCTTCTGTGCGCATTCGGTGCGTACGTGCTGGTGGCCTCCCGGCGCGCGCTGGCGCTGCGCGAGAGCCAGCGTCACGCCGCGCGGCTGGCGCACCTGCATGAGAAGGCCCAGAAGATCCTCGACAACATCCCCACGGCGGTGGTGGCGCTCACCTCCGACGGGCGGATCAACGCGGCGAACCGCGCGCTCCGGGACCGGGTGGGGCCGCTGCCGCTCCTGGCGCCGCTGGAGCAGGCCTTCCCCCAGGCGCCCGGCCACGTGCTCCAGCGGGTGCGCGCGCTCGTGGACAGCGCAACCGGCTCCGGCCAGGTGCGCACGCTTCCGGGCGAGGAGCTGGCGCTGTTCGGCGAGCCGGGCCACTTCCGGATCCACGCGGTGCCGTTCGAGAACCCCGACCCGGACGTGTCCTCGCTCCTCGTCATCGAGGACCTCTCCAACGTGCACGCGCTCGAGTCGAAGCTGATGCGCGCAGAGAAGCTGGCCACGGTGGGCGTGCTCGCGGCCGGGATCGCCCATGAGATCGGCACGCCGCTGGGTGTGGTCCGCGGCCGCGCGGAGTACCTTCTGGGGAAGCTGCAGAAGGACGCACCGCACGCCGCCAGCGTGCAGGTGATCGTGGAACAGATCGACCGCGTCACCCGGACGATCCGCCAGCTGCTCGACTTCTCACGCCTGCAGCCGGCGCAGGTCCGTCCGCTGTCGCTGGCGCCGGTGGCGCGCGGGCTGGTGGAGCTGCTGCAGATGGAGGCCCAGCGGCGCAAGCTGACCTTCACCGCCCGCGTGGGCGACGACGTTCCGCCCATCGCCGCGGACGCGGACCAGCTTCAGCAGGCGCTGGTGAACGTGGTGATGAACGCCTTCGACGCCTGCGCCCCCGGCGGGCACGTGGAGCTGACCGCCGAGGCGGAGGGCGCGGACAGCCCCGCGCTCGGCCGAGTGGCGATCCGCGTGCGCGACGATGGCGTGGGGATCCCACCGGGGCGGGTGAACCAGATCTTCGATCCCTTCTTCACCACCAAGAAGCGCGGCCAGGGCACCGGGCTCGGACTCACCCTCACCGCGCAGATCGCGCGCAACCACGGCGGCCAGGTCGAGCTGACCAGCGCACCCGGCCAGGGGACCACGGTCACCCTGTGGTGGCCGCGATCGATCGAACGGGAGCACCATGTCCAGCACGGGTGAGCGGATCCTCGTCGTCGATGACCACCTCGAGATGGCGCGGCTGCTCAGCGATCAGCTGGGGGATGCGGGCTATGAGGTGACCGTGGCCTCCGGCGGCGAGGAGGCGATCCAGCGGATCCGTTCGGAGCTGTTCGGGCTGGTCATCACCGACCTGCGGATGGAGAAGGTGGACGGCTTCGACGTGCTCGAAGCCGCGCACGCGCACGATCCGTCGCTGCCGGTGATTTTGATGACCGCGTTCGGCGCCATCGACCAGGCGGTGGAGGCCATCAAGCGCGGTGCCTTCCACTACCTCACCAAGCCCTTCCGGCTGGAGGAGGTGCTGGTCTTCGTCCGCCGCGCGCTGGACGATCGACGGATCCGCGCGGAGCACCGGGCGCTGCGGCAATCCGAGGCGCGGCGCAGCGGCTTCGGCGCCATGGTGGGGCGCTCCGCGCCGATGCGCGCGCTCTTCGACCTGGTGCAGCGCGTGGCGCAGTCGGACGTGCCGGTGCTGGTGCGCGGCGAGAGCGGCACCGGCAAGGAGCTGGTGGCGCGGGCGATCCACTTCGAAGGCCGGCGCAAGGACGGCCCGTTCGTGGCGGTCAACTGCACCGCCCTGCCCGGCGCGCTGCTGGAGAGCGAGCTGTTCGGACACCTCAAGGGCGCGTTCACCGGCGCCACCACCGCGCGGCGCGGGCTGTTCGTGGAGGCGGACGGCGGCACGCTGTTCCTCGACGAGATCGGCGACATGCCGGCGGATTTGCAGGCGCGGCTGCTCCGGGTCATCGAGGATGGGCAGGTGCGCGCGGTGGGCGCGGACACGGCGCGCACGGTGGACGTGCGAATCGTCGCCGCCACGCACCAGGACCTCGAACAGCGGGTGAAGGACGGCACCTTCCGGCGCGACCTCTTCTACCGGCTGGAGGTAGCGCCCATCCGGATCCCCCCGTTGCGCGAACGCCGCGAGGACATCCCGCTCCTGGTGGAGCGCTTCTTCGCCCGCGCCCGCGAACGCAACCCGGGGGCGAAGGTGCGCGCGCTCTCCGGCGAGCTGGTGGACGCGCTCACCCGCCTGCCCTGGCCCGGCAACGTGCGCGAGCTGGAGAACGTGGTCGAACGGCTGGTGCTGTTCGGCGGTACGGAGACGCTGGGCCCCGAGGCGCTGGGGCAGTTCGGACCCACCTTCGTTCCCGACGGACTCACCGCCGGGTTCGCCACGGCGCGCGACCAAATCGTCCCGTTGCGCCAGCTGGAGCGCGAGTACATCGCCTGGGCGGTGGCGAAGTGCGGCGGGAACAAGACCCGCGCCGCCGACCTCCTCGGCATCGACGTCTCCACCATCCACCGCCGCGAACGGGAACAATCCGCGCGCGGTGAAGACGACCATGGCAATCCGCCACGGTGACCGTGGCACTCTGCCAGCCGGGACGGTCCGGCGCCGCGCTCCTTCGAGAGAGCGCACCGTGGCACGCGCGTTGCGACAGGGCGGGACATGCACACGCGTCCCACTGTCCCCCTGATGGGCCTGTTCGTCGCCCTGGCGATCGCCGGCTGCGCCGCGAAGAGCCAGGACGCGGCGCTGCCGAAGGTTGAGGAGATCGCGTCAGCGGAGCCCAGCCCCGCCCCGGTGCAGCAGCCGGTGGTCACCGACGAAGGGAGCAACGAGCCACCGCCCACCTTCGAACCCATCCACTACGCGCTCGATTCGGCGGAGCTTCTGCCCGAATCGAGGAGGGAGCTCGCCCGGCTCGCCGAACACCTCCGCCGCCGCCCCGGCGCCACCGTGGAGATCGCCGGTCACACCTGCGAACTGGGCACCAGCGAGTACAACCTGGCGCTCGGCCAGAAGCGCGCCGCCGCCGCCCGCGACTACCTCGTGAAGCTGGGCGTGGACCCGGAGCGGATCACCATCATCTCGTTTGGCGAGGAGCGCCCGCTGGACGACGAGCACACCGAACCGGCGCGGGCGAAGAACCGGCGCAGCGAGTTCGATCTCCATCTGGCGATGGGACGCACCCGTTGACGATGCAGGGCGACCAGCGCTTCGCCTGGGTGTGTGGGAGCGACGGGCCTCTGTCCGCGCTGCTCACCGACGTTCTGGGCGAAGCGGGGGTTTCCGTCGTGACCGGGGCGTCGCCGGAGGACGTCGATCTGATCCTCCTGCACGTCTCGGGTCCCCCGGCGCTTGAACGGATTGAACGGCTCAGCCACCGCGAGCGGCCGCAGATCCCCATCGTCGCCGTGCTGCCGTTCGCCGACGAGGAGCTCGCGCGGTCCGCGCTGAATGCGGGCGCGCGCGTGACCTACGCGCTGGGGACGCCGCTGTCGGTGCTCAAGACGGCGATCGCTCACGCGCTGGCGTCGCGCGCCGCCCCCGGACCGGAACGAGACCGATGACCACAGGTCAACGCCCCACACGGAGCCTGGACATGAACCCCGAGAAGTCGAACCTCGCCACCGCCGCCGACGACGCGCGCCCGCTCGGGGACGTGCTCGATTTCTTGCGGCTGATCTGGGCGATCGACCACGCGCTGCAGAAGGCCTCCAAGCACATGGAGAGCACGCTCGGCATCACCGGGCCGCAGCGATTCGCGCTCCGGCTGATCGGCCGCTTCCCCGGCATCACCGCAGGTGAGCTGGCGCGCCTGATGAAGGTGCACCCCAGCACCCTCACCGGCGTGCTCGCGCGCCTGGAGGGGCGGCGGCTGATGATCCGCCAGCTCGATCAACGGGACCGCCGCCGCGCCCACCTCCACCTCACCGCCGAAGGTTGCACGATGGACAGGCAGGTGGAGGGGACAGTGGAGGGGGTGGTGCAGAAGGTGCTGGCCGAACACCCCGCGGCCGCGCTCGAGGCCACCCGCACGGTGCTCGAAGCCCTGGCCCGCGAGATGGTCCAGGGCCTCGAGTCCCAGGCGCGGCTCGCGTCCTAGCGTCTGCCTGGAAAATGAGCGATCGCCTGCCAGCCGGCGCGCGCGGTGTTACTAATGCCGCGTTGACGCCGGCTGACGTACTTTAATAATAGACCGCTGAGGTCCACTTTTTGGTGGACACACGTAGGTCCCCACGAAAGACGCGTATGAAGCTGCCGATCTACCTGGACAACCACGCCACCACACCGCTCGACCCGCGCGTGCTCGAGGCGATGCAGCCGTACCTGACGACGGAGTTCGGCAACGCGGCGTCGCGCAACCACGTGTTCGGGTGGAAGGCGGAAGCGGCGGTGGAGAAGGCGCGCAAGCAGATCGCGGAGCTGATCGGCGCCTCGGACAAGGAGATCGTCTTCACCTCGGGGGCCACCGAGTCCGACAACCTCGCCATCAAGGGCGTGCTCGAGTTCTACCGGTCGAAGGGCGATCACGTGATCACCGTGAAGACCGAACACAAGGCGGTGCTCGACACGTGCAAGCGGCTCGAGCGGCAGCGGGCGGACACGGTCGAGGACTACCGGCGGCTGCGGCTGTCGGAGCTTGCGGGCACCCCGCTGCGGCCCGAACAGGTGGCCGATTACGCGAAGAAGTTCGACCTGGAGAAGGACGAGGTCTTCCAGCGCTGGATGCAGTTCATCCCCAGCGGCGCGCGGGTCACCTACCTGGGCGTCAAGCCGGACGGGCGGATCGACCTGGACGAGCTGCGCAACGCGATCACCGACCGGACGGTGCTGGTCAGCGTGATGCTGGCCAACAACGAGATCGGCGTCATCCAGCCCGTGAAGGAGATCGGGCAGATCTGCCGGGAGAAGGGCGTACTCTTCCACTGCGACGCGGTGCAGGGCGTGGGGAAGATCCCATTCAACGTGGAGGAGGCGAAGGTGGACCTCGCCTCGATCTCGGCGCACAAGATGTACGGCCCCAAGGGCGTGGGCGCGCTGTATGTGCGCCGCAAGCCGCGGGTGCGGATCGCACCGCTCATCGACGGCGGCGGCCACGAGCGGGGAATGCGGTCGGGCACGCTGAACGTCGCGGCGATCGTGGGGTTCGGCAAGGCGGCGGAGATCGCGCGGCAGGAGATGGAGGAGGAGGCGGCGCGGACGCTGCGGCTGCGCGAGAAGCTGCGCAGCTACATCCAGCAGAACCTGGACATGACGGTGGTGAACGGCTCGCTGGAGCACCGGCTACCGGGGAACCTGAACATCTCGTTCTCCTACGTGGAGGGCGAGGCGCTGATGATGGCGATCAAGGATGTGGCGGTGTCCTCCGGCTCCGCGTGCACCTCGGCGTCGCTGGAGCCGAGCTACGTCCTGCGCGCGCTCGGGGTGGAGGAGGACATGGCGCACTCGTCGATCCGTTTCGGGATCGGCCGCTTCAACACCGAGGAGGAGATCGACTACGTGGCCCGGCTCATCGTGGAGAAGGTGAAGAAGCTCCGCGAGATGAGCCCGCTCTACGAGATGGCCAAAGAGGGCATCGACCTGAAGTCAGTCGCCTGGGTGGCGCACTGATCCACGGCCCACACCGGACTTCACTACTCACGACTCACCACTCACGGATTCGTCATGGCGTATTCAGAGAAGGTCATCGATCACTACGAGAACCCACGGAATGTCGGTACCCTGGACAAGGACGATCCCAACGTCGGGACCGGACTGGTGGGCGCGCCCGCCTGCGGCGACGTGATGCGCCTGCAGTTGAAGATCAACGACGACGGCGTGATCGAAGACGCCAAGTTCAAGACGTTCGGTTGCGGCAGCGCGATCGCCTCGTCGTCGCTGGTCACCGAATGGGTGAAGGGCAAGACGGTGGAGTCGGCGCTGGCCATCTCCAACAAGGACGTGGCCCGCGAGCTCGCGCTGCCGCCCGTGAAGATCCACTGTTCGGTGCTCGCCGAGGATGCGATCAAGGCGGCGATCGCCGACTTCAAGCGGAAGCGCGAGGCGCGCGCCGCGAAGACGACGGGCTGAAGGAACGGCGATGGAGGCGACCCCGAACAACGCGCCTGTGCAGAGCCAGGCGCCCGCCCAGAAGCCGGCCCGGCCGGCGTTCGCGATCAGCGAGCGCGCGGCGAAGGAGATCCAGCGGCTGCGCACCGAACGCGGCACGCCGGACGCGGCCCTGCGGATCGCGATCAAGGGCGGCGGCTGCTCGGGGCTGACCTATGTGCTCGAGTGGGCGGACCAGCCCAAAGAGCGCGACAAGGTGTTCGAACGGGACGGCGTGAAGGTGGTGGTGGATCCGAAGAGCTATCTATACCTGATGGGCTCCGAGCTGGTCTGGCAGGAGACGCTGATGAGCTCGGGGTTCAAGATCGAGAACCCGAAGGTGAAGTCGGCCTGCGGGTGCGGCGAGAGCTTCGCCATCTGACCGCCTGAACGGACCCGCGCGGCTGCCGGCGTCGCTCTCTTCCGCGCCGAAGCCGCGTGACCTTCAAGCCCCGCGTGATGGGACGATCATGGAGTGCTGGAACTGCCAGGCCGAGACGCACGGGGCGCCCTTCTGTCCGGCGTGCGGGAAGATCGGCGCGCGCGCGCCGGGCGCCACCTGGTTCGACGTGTTCGGGCTCACGCCCACGGTCGACGTGGACGCCGCGGCGCTGGACGCGAAGTTCCGCGAGCTGTCGCTCAAGCTCCACCCGGATCGCTTCGCCACCGCGGACGCGCGCGAACGGCGCCTGTCGCTGGAGCAGACCTCCGCGCTGAACACCGCCTACCAGACGCTCAAGGACCCGGCGAAGCGCGTCGCCTATCTGCTCTCCCTGCACGGCGTGGATCTGGACGCCGACCAGGGCGAAGGGCGCGTCACCATGGCCCCGGAGTTCCTGATGGAGATCATGGAGCTGCGCGAGGCGCTGGACGGGGCGCGGCAGCGCCGCGATCTCGACGCCGCCCTGCGGATGGCCGAAGAGGTGAAGCGGCGCAAGGCCGCCGCCCTCGACGAGGCGATGGCGGCGCTCCGCACGCTTCTGTCCAACCCCGATGCCGGGGAGGCGAAGCGGACCGCCGCGCAGGCGCTGGGACAGTCGCGCTACTTCGCGCGGTTCCTGCAGGAGGTGGAGGCGATGGAGGAGGAGGCGCTCGCGTGAGCTTTCTGCAGATCCACGATCCGCTGAAGCCGAAGGGCCGGGCGGTCGGCATCGACCTGGGCACCACCAACTCGCTGGTGGCGGCGGTGATCCAGGGCCGGCCGCGGGCGCTCCCGGCGGACGAGGGCGACGCGCTCTTGTTGCCGTCGGTGGTCCACTACGCGAAGGACGGCGGCGTGGTCACCGGCCGGCGGGCGCGTGCGCTCGCCCCGGAGTACCCCACGGACACCATCATCTCGGTGAAGCGGTTCATGGGCCGCTCGCCGGACGATCCGGAGACGCGGAAGCTGGGCCCCTACCGGTTCGCCTCCGCCCCCGGGTCGAAGGTCGTGCGCTTCGAGGTCGCCGGCGGCAACCCGGTGACGCCGATCGAAGTCAGCGGCGAGATCCTGCGCGCGCTCAAGCGCCGCGCGGAGAGCTACTTCGCGAGCGCCGTCGAACAGGCGGTCATCACCGTCCCCGCGTACTTCGACGACGCGCAACGGCAGGCCACGCGGGACGCCGGCCGGCTGGCCGGGCTGGAGGTGCTCAGGCTGCTGAACGAGCCCACCGCCGCGGCGCTCGCCTACGGCCTGGACAAGGGCAGCCAGGGCACGTTCGCGGTGTACGACCTGGGCGGCGGCACCTTCGACATCTCCATCCTCAAGCTGGTGGACGGCGTGTTCGAGGTGAAGTCCACCGCCGGCGACACGGCGCTGGGCGGCGACGACTTCGACCGGGCGATCGCCCTTCGCGCGCTGGAGGCGTGGGGCATCGGCGACCCCTCCCCTGCCCTGGTCCAGGAGCTGATGCAGGCCGCCCGGACCGCGAAGGAGGCGCTCACCCACGAGGAGCGGACCGAACTGGCCGTGGGGAACCAGCGGTTCGCGTTCTCGCGCGCGCAGTTCGAGGAGTGGATCGCGCCGATCATCCAGCGCACCGGGCTGTCCTGCCGGCGCGCGATGCGCGACGCCCGGGTGACGCCGGAGGACCTGGACGGGGTGGTGCTGGTGGGCGGCGCCACGCGGGTGCCCGCGGTGCGTCGCTTCGTGGCGGAGCTGTTCAAGAAGGAGCCGCTGGGCGACATCGATCCGGATCAGGTCGTCGCGCTCGGCGCCGCGGTGCAAGCGGACATCCTCACCAACTCGGAACGCGAGGGCGAGGTCCTGCTGCTGGATGTGATTCCCCTGTCGCTGGGCCTCGAGACGATGGGCGGGGTGGTGGAGAAGCTCATCCCCCGCAACACCACCATCCCCGCCGGCGCGGCGCAGGTCTTCACGACCTACAAGGACGGCCAGACCGGGATGGACATCCACGTCGTCCAGGGCGAGCGCGAACTGGTCCAGGACAACCGGAGCCTGGCGCGCTTCACGCTCCGGGGCATCCCGCCGCTTCCGGCCGGCGTCGCCCGCGTGGAGGTCCGGTTCCAGGTAGACGCCAACGGGATCCTCTCGGTCAGCGCGAAGGAACAGAGCACCGGCGTCGAGCAGTCGATCACCGTCACGCCCTCTCACGGGCTTACGGACGAGCAGATCGAACAGATGCTGCTGGACTCCATCGAGCACGCCGAGGATGACATCCAGCTGCGGCAGCTGCGCGAACAGCAGGTCGAAGCCGAGCGGGTGCTGGCGGACCTCGACCGTTCGCTCGCCGAGCACGGCGCCCTGCTCTCCCCCGAGGAGCGCGCGCGCGTGGAGGAGGTCGCATCCACGACCCGCGAGCTGGCCCGGACCACGAGCGATCACCTCGCGTTGAAGGAGGCGATCGCGCGTCTGGATGAAGTGACCCGGCCGTTTGCCGAACGGATCATGAACAAGGCGATCCAGAGCGCCCTCGCCGGGCACGCGGTGTCGGAGTTCGAGCGGAAGGAGCGGTAGCGGATTGCCGATGGTCCACTTCCAGAGTCCCTTCGACGATGTCACCGTCGAAGTCCCGGAGGGCACCACTCTGCTCGAGGCGGCGGAGAAGGCCGGCGCGCACGTGGGCCACTCCTGCGGCGGCGTCTGTGCGTGCTCGACGTGCCACGTCTACGTGAAGCAGGGCGGCGAGTCCCTCTCCGAGCAGGACGACCCGGAGATGGACCGGCTCGACATGGCGTTCGACGTGCGGCCGAACTCGCGGCTCAGCTGTCAAGCCATCGTCGGCAAGGAAGACGTCGAAGTGCAAGTAAGCGAGGAGTCGGTCACCGCCTACCTCGACGAGAACCCCGGCGAACGCCACCGCCTCGAAGCCGAAGGCAAATGGCCGATCAAAAAATGAGTGGTGGGTGGTGAGTCGTAAGTGGTGCGGGTGAGTGGTTGGCGGCGGGGCAGCCGGTTTGCGGCGCTTGACGGTCTTCCGGGCGGTCTCTATAAGCAGCGCCGCTTCGCGCCACCTGCCGAGGTGGTGGAATTGGTAGACACACCAGATTCAGGGTCTGGCGGTCGCAAGACTGTGGAGGTTCGAGTCCTCTCCTCGGCACTCTGAAGAGGGGCCCGGTTCGCCGGGTCCCTTTTTCTTTTCCAGAAGGCGCCGGAGCCGGTGCGCCAGCGTCGCGCACGCGTGCTTCACCTCATCCACCAGCACGTTCCGGCCCACCGGTGTCGGCTCCAGGCCCAACCGGCGCAGGCGCGCGTTCAGCCGGTACAACCGCTCGCGCCGCGCGGTCGCTTCGCTCCGGAACGTGATGCTGAACGAGATCGACACCTCGGGGCCGTTCTTCACCCAGTGCGGCGCGGTCGCCGGAAAGTGCAGGCCCTGCCCGGGCACGAGTGGCAGCTGGTACGCGGTGACCGCGAAGCGCTCGTCCCACGGCAGGTTCCGCGTCTCGAATGCGGCGTAGAACGTCTCGAGGTCCCGCTCGCCGATCACGAAGCGGTCCTCCGGACCCCACATGTAAATCGTCTTCGACCCGCGGACCTGGAGGAGGAAGTTGTGCTCGGGGTCCATGTGGAACGGCGTCACCGCGTGCGGAGACGAGATGAACACGAAGGCGTCCCGACCATACGTGCGCCCCACGAACGCCCTGGCCGCCTCCTCCAGCGGGCCCACGCACGCGTCCAACAGCTGCGCCCACGCCGGGTCGCGCTGCACGTGCTTGAGCACCATCCATGACCCGCATTCGGCGATCCGCCACAGCGTCTCCTCCGCGCTCAGCCCATTGCGCGGCGACTGCTTCGGCGCTCCCACCGGGAGATCGCCCTGGTTGAATTCGACGTGGTCCTCCGGCAGCGCGCGCGCCAGGTCGATCAACCGCGGCAGCTCGAACAGCGGATGGTTCTCGAGCGCGTTCGTCACGTAGAACGGCCGCCGGTCGAAGTACGCCTCCAGGGTTCGGCGATCGAAGGACACCGGCGGCTCAGTCATCCTCTGTCCCTCCGCGGGCGGCGGCCGTCGTTGCGCCGGCGGCATCCGCGCGCCACCGCGCGATCGCCCGCTTGAACCAGCGCTGCAGCGGCAACAGCGCCAGCACCAGCGACGGCAGCGCCAGGTCGGGCGTGAACAAGAGCGACTGGAACTCGCGCCGGTCCGGCCAGAGCTGGTTGATCATGAACCGGTTGGGCGACGCGCAGGAGTCCATCCACCGCACATCCGTACGCGCGTGGAGCTGGGCGATGTTCTCCAGCTCCAGCAGCACGCCCGGCGAGAACCGCCCGTACGCCTCGTCGTAGGTGATCTTGAACGCGAACCCGCCCCCGTTGCCGATGAGGTTCAGCTTCATCGCCACCACGTGCGGGCCGGCCTCGAGCGCCAGCATCATCAGGCGATCGCGCAGCGCCGCGTGCCGCACCAGCTCCTGGAAGAACGCAAAGTGCCCTTCCCGCGAGCGCACCGACACGGCCTCGCGGCCCTTCCAGCCCTGCGCCTCCATCTGGGCGAACTGCTCGGCCCAGCGGGTGGCGTCCGCAGCGTCGCTCAGCTCGGTGATGCGCACCGGCCCCACCGTTTCGCCCAGCCGCGCCAGAAGCCGCCTGTACTCCTTGCGGCGCCTCGCGGAGAGCGACTGGCGCAGGTACGTCTCCGCGTCGCGCGCCGGCCGGAAGTACGCGCGGCAGGACGCATCCCCGAGGAAGTTGGGCCACCTACGGAACCACAGCTCGTCCACGAAGAGCCGCCGCAACAGGCCGTCGCCGGGTAGATCGTCGAAGCGGAAGATGCCGCGGCCCAGCTCGCCCCGCGCGATCGCGTCGAAGAACGCCGCCATCGTCTGGCGGGCGGCGCCGGCGCGCACCAGCGGCGCGCCCAGGTAGCAGTAGTCGTGCTTCCACCCGGTGCGCACCGTCACCGGCGCCCCGGGCACGGGCTGTTCCGCGAGCGGGAAAAAGCCGCACAACAGCCGCTCGCCCCTGCGGCCCGACGGGTGCGCCACCCAGATCAGCACGAACTCCACCGGCCGCCGTTCCAGGTGCGCCAGCGCCGGCAACACCACCCACGGCTCGTAGAAGGGGTTCGGCTCCAGCGCGTCGTCCGCGAGCGCCTGCCACTGCGGCTCGAGCGCGGCCAGCGCGTCCGCCGACGTGATGCGTTCGATCCACAGCTCCCGCGGCGCGAGGGCGCGGAGCTTCTCCGCGAAGGGCTCGGTGGCCGGTTCGGGCAGAGGGCTGCGCGCGGCGATCGGAAGCGGAACCTCCGGTGCGACGACCTCACCCGAACCCGGAACCAACGACGACGCCGACTCGATCATCCTGGGGAAACTCCACGACGGGGGACGAGCCCCACGCTGTGGATGGCGCCTGCCTCCGGCAACCCACCCCATCCGCCAGCCAACGAAGCGGACCGGGTCCGCTCTCCGAAGGTCCCGCGCTGAACAGGCGCAAAAGCGCCATCACGCGGTCGCCTCCACCTCGTCGGAGACGTGGCGCACCTCCGCGCGCGCGCGCTTCGAGCCGCGGATGAGCTCCCGGAACCCGAGCCGCTTCAACCAGACCGACACGCCACCCACCGCGATCTGCGTCAAGAGCGTGGAAAGGTGCGTCAACGTGGCGTACGCCGCCGCCTCCTCTGGCGTGGCGCCGAAGCGGCGCGCCATCCAGCTCGTCACGAAGTAGTAGACGCCCATCCCGACCGGCAGCCCCGGCGTCGCCTGCCCGAGCGCGATCGCTCCGAGGACCACCGCGCCCGCGTACAGCCCGCCCCGAAGCCCCATCCCTGCCAGCCCGGCGCCGTACGCGAGCGCGTTGGCGATGACCGGCGGAAACGAGAACACGAGCGCCGTTGCCATCCCGCGGAAGGAGCGCGCGGTCCCCAGCCCCTCGGCCACCTCCTTGAGGAAGAGCTCCATCCGTGGTGTGTGGTGCCGCCGGTGGATCCACGTCCCCAGCGGCGCCGCGAAGTGCGCCAGGAGCACCACCGCCGCGACGACGCCGAGGCACGCCAGCGCGGCGATCCGCAGTGGCCGGCGGAACTGATCGAGCGCGTCCCCCACCGGCCCCAACAGCGACAGCGATGCGAGCAGGATGAGCGCGCAGAACTCGAGCAGCTTGCACACCGCCACCGACCCGAGCGCGCGCACGAAGGGGATCGTCTGCGACCGGCTCATCAGGAACGACCGGATGACGTCCCCCAACTTCCCCGGCAGCGCGTTGTGCGCGAACGCGCCGATCGCCACGAGGTGGTAACGGTCCTTGAACGGCACCGGCCTGCTGAGTGTGCGCTGCCACTGCACCGCGCGCAGCGGGATGATCGACGCGCTCAGGAGCACGAACGCCGCCAACCAGCCGAGGTGGTGGGGCAGATCGTGGATGAACTCGCCGAACGAGAAGCGGGGCGTAAGGAGCGGGCCCTTGCCGGTCAGGTGCCAGCGGAAGAAGGCGGTGGAGATGAGGAGCGCCGTGAGCAGCGCCCCCACCAGACCGGCGAGGACCTTGAGGTGCGCACTGCCGCGCTCCGCTCTCCCGCCTCGCCGCACCGCCGCCTCCGCCTCAGTGTCGATACGCTTCCGAGAGCCGCTCGTGGAGCTGGGTGGAGTGCGACAGCCCGCCGAGATCCAGCCCCGCGTCGCTCGGCCAGATCACCACGCTGTCCGTCTCCGTCCGGGTCAGCCCGCCGTGCGACCCGAACTCCCACGCGAAGCCCACCGTTCCGCTGCGCCGCACCGCCTCGCCGAACAGCACCAGATCGCCCGCGGTCTTCATGTGCGGCAGCTCGCGCAACAGGTCCGCCACCGCCCGCCGCGAGAACTCCGGCGACAGCGGCGCTTGATCGATCTCGTCCGCGGCGAACACCCGGCCCCGGACGACCGCCACCGCGCCGTTCCCACGCCGCAACGCCACGATCCCGATGTCCGGGTGGGCGATGGCGCGCGCCAGCACGTCGCGGTGGTGCCCCAAAAGGTCCAACGCCTCCAGCGGCTCGGCGCCACGCGTGAGGTACACGTGGGCGAAGTTGCCGGATTCGATCACCACCGGCTCTTCCGGCGAACGCACCCGCCCCTTCGGCAGCTCCCGACCGTCGCGGAGCGCGGTCAGCACCGCCTCCGGCAACGGCGCCGGCCGGGGCGAGAGCAGAAACGGCTCCAGCTTCTGTCCGCCGCGCTGTTCGAACGGCACCGAGTCCACGTGGCCGTGGTCGGTGAGGAGGATGATGTCGTAGCGGTCCGGCGCCACCTGGCCCATCGTGTACAGCTCCTCCAGCGCGCGATCGGCCTTGAAGAGTTCGGCGGTGGCCTGTTCGGAGAAGGGCCCGCGACGGTGGGCGACCTCGTCGTAGTTGCCGAAGACCAGGTAAATGGCCGGCACGCCGCGCACCATGTCAATCAACGCGCGGCTCCACGCCAAACCCCAGCCGAGCTCCACGACGAACAGCCGGTTGAGCAGGAACTGAAGCTCGTGGCGGTGATCGCGCACCTGTCGCACCCAGCGCAGCGCGTCCGTGCCGGCGCCAAGAAGGTCGCGCGCCAGCACGCGGAGGTACTCCCACGCGTTCCTCCGGCGCACGCCGCGCATCCCCTTGAGCTGCGCCCACAACCGTGGCAGCAGGTTCTCCAGGTGCGCCAGCGAGGAGATCGCCAGCGGGTTCGCCGTGTTGGCGCTGAACAGCGACAGGTAGGTCGACCCGCCGTCTTCGAGCAGCGAGTTACCGCGCGCTTGGTCGTTCACGCGCGTTTCGATCAAATGCGCGTCGCGCGGGACGTTCATCCGGATCGTCCTCGCCTGGTCGCGGTCGAACCAGGTATACGCGGGGAGATTCGGGTGACGGACGCCGTAGAGGAGCCCCGCCTGAAACGCGGGGGTGGAGGCCGGAGAACCCCAGAACGCACCGTCGAAGTAATACGCGCCGGACTTGACCAGGCGGGAGAGAAACGGCATCCGGTCGTCTTCGATCGCCCGGGCCAGGACGGAGCGGGGGACGCCATCGAGGTGTACGACGAGCAACTTGCGGCGCCGCCGGGTGCGGACGCGGCCGCCTTCACCCAATTGCATGCGGATGCGCACAATGGACCGCTCCGCCCACGCCCGGAGCTGCGGCGCGATCAACTCTGCCCGTTCCAGACCCAAGCGCCCCCCTCCCGTTGCATGCAGGTTGAATGTACGGATGGGCCCAAAGGGGCGGCAGCCGGGCTGCCGCGGAGCGCATCCGGCGGGACGAAGAGCGACCGGGCGGGCGCACCCGCACCTTCCGGGTTCCATCCCGGGAACCGGGTTACCAGGCTTCCAGGCGTGCACACCTACGGCGAGATGGGACGGGGGCGGGGGCTGATCTGGATCGCGGGGATCCTTGCCGCGAGCACGGCATGGGCGCTGCCGAAAGACGCTCCAGCAAAGGACGGCGAACCTCCACGCGCCCAGATCGTCGCCGACGCCTCCCTGCCCGTCCTGGCCGATCACGCCACAGACGCCGAGCCTGCGGAGGACGACGAGGCGGACGACGAGTCGGACGACGGGGACGATGACGATCCCGGCACCGGCGGCGCCGGATCGGCGGCGCGCGAACAGGCGCAACGTTCGGACAGGCGCCAGCTGGACGCGCTCGGCGTTCCGCTCATCAGCTACAACTCGGACCTGGGCGTCGGCTTCGGCGCGGTGGGCGGCGGTTACTACTACTCGCCGGGCTACACGCCGTACCGCCACGCGCTGGCCGCGCAAATATTTCTGACCACGCGCGGGATCCAGAACCACTGGCTGCGCTACGACGGGCCCAACCTCATCGGCAAGCTCCGGGTCGAAGTCCGCGCCGAATACCGCCGCGAGCTCTACGCGCCGTTCTACGGTATCGGCAACGAGTCGGTGGCGCTGCCGAAACTGGAGACCCGCGGCGGCGCGGACCAGAACAACTCCTACGACTACTTCTTTCCCGGCGGCTGGGTGCGCGTGCGCGGCAGGCCGTGGAAGCAGCACCCGCAGTTCGAGGTGTGGGGCGGGTACGGCTACCACTGGATCCGCATCGACCAGTACGCCGGTTCGGCGCTGACCCTGACCAACCCGCTGGGCGTCAAAGGTGGCAACAACGGGCAGATCTTCGTCGGCGCGTTGTGGGACACGCGGGACAACGAAACGGATCCGTCGAGAGGATCGATCCAGGAGATCGCGCTGCGCGGGGCCGCCGGTCCGACCGTGAGCGACTACACCTGGGCCGGCCTGACGCTGGTGGACCGCCACTTCTTTTCGCTCGGGACGCCGAAGCTCATCTTCGCCCAAAGGGTGATGTTCGACGCGCTCAAGGGCGCGGCGCCCTTCTTCGAGTGGTCCCAGTTCGGCGGGCTGACCGGGGGCGAAGGCATCGGCGGGATGTCCAGCGTGCGCGGCGTCCTGCGGAACCGGTTCCAGGGGAAGGTGAAGCTCGTCTCCAATTCGGAGCTGCGGTGGTACCCGATCGAGTTCAAGCTCTTCCACGAGACCACGCGGGTCGGCGGGCTCCTCTTCTTCGACGCGGGCCGCGTCTGGCACGAAGGCGTCGACGACGGTCCGTTCTGGCGCTGGCACCCGGGGATCGGCGCCGGCCTGCGTCTGGTGCGGCGCGCGGCGGTGCTCCGGGCCGACTTCGGTTTCTCCACCGAGACCTGGGACCCCGGCATCTACCTGACGTTCGGGCACATGTACTGATCCTCCGCCCGGTCCGGCGCCGGCCGGCCGACCGTCGGGCGGGATGCGACGGCACCTGTGCGGGCGCACCTTCATCGTCAGGAGAGGGGACGATGGGGGACACTTTCGCGCGCGGGCTGCGTGCCGCGCTGTTCGCCGGGCTCTGTGGCGTGGCCTCCGGCTGCGCGCACGACCGCCCGCCGCCGGCGCCTCGGGCCATCGGCGGCGCGGGGCAGGCCGGCCAGGCCCAGGACGTGGACGACGCCGCCACCGAGCCCCGGACGGATCAGCCCGGCGAGGACGAAGCGCCTCTCCCACCGCCGCGCGCGCCATTGCCAGAGGGCACCGGCGGATCCGGGCCCATCCGGCCGCCGCCGCCACGCTCCGGCACGACGGAGCCGGCGCCGCTCGCGCCGCGGACGCGTTCGCAGCTCGAGGGAGATCGCGCGCCCGCCACGTCCGGCAACTCGGAACAGGTGGGCCCTGTGGGCGACCAGAAGCAGGAGTGACGCATGCGCGCGCGGGTGTGGTGCGCCGCAGCCCTGTTTTCGGCGATGGCCTCCGGGTGCCTCGCGCCCACGCGCTCCGAGGCGCTCCGGTACGTCGTGCTGCCGAACCACGACGAGGGCCGGCCCTCCCCGCCTTCACCCGAAGCCGCGCGGCTCGAACAGCGCCTCGCCAAAGACGAGACCCACTATCCGATCTACGGCGACGACCCGCCACCGGAGCCCGGCGAAGGCATTGGCGGCGCGGGCTGCAGCGCGGGATTGATCGGAACGCAGTGCGAGCGCGGGCTGCTCTCCGACGAGCCGTCTCTGGAAAAACAGCAGTTCCTCGGCCCCGACGGCCGCGTGTTCGAAGAGGAGAACCCGTTCACCCTGAGTGCAGCCAGGACAGAAGCTCCGGGTCCGCGCTCCCCTCGCCGCGCAGGCCGGGCTCTTGGCTCAGCGCGAAGGCATGAAAGCCGCGGGCGGCCAGCGTCGCGGTGAGCGCATGAAGCGCGTCCTCGTCCGGCGCGAAGAGGATGCAGCCGTCTCCGCCGCCCGCGCCGGACAGTTTCCCCGCGCATCCGCACGTTTCGGCCAGGGCGATCACCTGCCGCATCGCTTCGGTCTCCAGCGGCCCGAGCGAGGCCAGCGCCACCTCCAGCTCCCGCGCCGCCTCGCGCACCGCCGCGAAGTCGCCGCGCAACAGGCCCTCCTCCAGTTGATCGCCGAGCTGGTCCGAGGTCCGGACGAACGCGACC
This sequence comes from Myxococcaceae bacterium, assembly GCA_019686135.1. Taxonomy (GTDB): domain Bacteria; phylum Myxococcota; class Myxococcia; order Myxococcales; family Myxococcaceae; genus JADGHL01. The sequence goes on from JADGHL010000030.1 coordinate 42,455, forward strand.
CGCCCCTCTTCGCCCAGACGCGACTCCACTTCACCGATCAGCACGCGCGTGGAGGCGGACTTCCGTGTGAAGGCGTAGGCGAGGTGGACCTTCGGCGACGGCAGGCGCCAGAGGTCGACGGGCGGGCTCTCCGCGAGCGCCGCCGCCAGCCGTCCCGAATCCGAGGCCCGGACGAGCGCGTCGATGGCATAGCGCCGGTAGCGGACGATGCCTCCGGCGAAGATCGCCGCCACGTCCCCGCCGGAACCCTTGAGCTGCTGGGCCTTGCCGTGCGCGAGCAGCGCGAGCTTGAGCGCGTCGTACCGATCCTCGAGCACGAAGCGGGCGGCCTCGGCGGCGAGCACCGTCGCACACGCGCTGCCGCCCATCCCCAGCTTGTGGCCGTCGGGCGAGGTGGGCGACGGAGCGATCGCCAGCTCGAACCCCAGCGCCTCGGCGCCGTGCGCGCGCAGCGCTTCGTCCAGCGTGCGGGCGGCGAAGAAGAAGCCGGGCGGGACGTCGCCCTTCCACCGCACGCCGACGGGCGTGGTGGTTCCCACGATCCGCCCCTCCGCGAGCACCAGATGGATGTCGCGGTCAGCGCGGCGGCGGACGAGCGCGGCCGTCCTCGGGCCGACCGCCCCAATGCGCGCCGTGCCGCCCCACAAGACCGCGTATTCGCCGGAGAGGAAGAGCTTGCCGGGGGCCGAGAGCGCGCGCTGCACGCAGCGGCTTCTACCGCTTCCCGCGATTGAAATCCCCCGGTCGTTGAACTACCCACGTGCCGGTGAGGGAAGCGCGCCGGACCGGCTGGGTCGTGCTCGCAGCCGCCTGCGCGGTGATGCTGGCCCGGGCGCTGTTGGCGCGCGTGCCGCCACCGCCCCATCACCTCTCGCCCGAAGAGCGCGCGGAGGTCGCCGCCACCGCCGCCCGCCTCGAACCGAAGTGGCGGCTGGATTCGATCCGCCTCTTCCCTGCCGACCACTGGTCCCAGGACGACGACTTCTTCAACTCCGAGCGCCGCTGGGTGCAGGGCGAGGCCCGGCGGCGCGGAGTGCCCGAGAGCGAGATTTTCGACGCCGTCGACCGCGACCTGCGCTCGACGCCGTACGCTCCCGGCCGCAAGGCCACCGTCGCGCCCTGCAAGCCGCGGCCCTTCTACGACTGAGCGGGATGAGCCCACCGGAACGGCCCAAGCGACTTCTGTTCGTGCTCCGCCGGTGGGCGAGGGCCACACCCGTCCGGCTCGGCGCGTACGCGGTGGTGACGCTGGCCGCCACGTGGATCGCGCTCGGGCAGGCCGGCGGGATGAACGACTTCCGCGACGCGCACTTGCTCGTCCCCTACGAAGAGGTCGCCCGGCAGACGGTGGTCGAATACGGGCAGGTGCCGTTCTGGGACCCGTACCACTGCGGCGGGATGTACGCGCTCGGCAGCCCGCAGACCCGCTTCGCCTCCCCCACGTTCCTGTTCACCCTGCTCTTCGGCGCGCGCCGGGCAGAGCCGCTGCTCCTCGCTCTCTTTCTCCTCCTCGGCATGGAGGGGATGTACCGCTATGCGCGGCTGCGGAGTGGATCCGCGCTCGGGCCCGCGCTGGTGGGCCCAGTGTTCGGCTTGTGCGGCTACTACGCCATCTGCGCGACGCTGAGCTGGGTGCAGTTCTTCGGCTTTCTGCTGATGCCGTGGGTGGCCTTTGGAACGGCGCTCGCGGCGCGCGGGCGACTGGCCGGCGCTGCGGTGGTGGTGGCCGGGTTCGCGGTGATGATCGGCTTCGGCGGCACCTACCCCGTCCCGCTCTCCGCGCTGCTCGTCGTGCTCGAAGCGGGGCGGAGCCTTCTGTCCCGGCGCGGACGGAGGCGGTGGAAGGCCGGCCTGCCGGTGCTTTTGGCGGGCGCGCTCCTTTCGGTGGGCGCGTGCGCATTCCGGCTGTGGCCGCTCGTCGAGACGCTGGGGAGCGCCACGCGGGTGATGGCCGGCGCTCCGTCCCACGGCCTGCCCGAGGTGCTGCGGATGCTGTTCGCCCCCGCCCCGCTGCCCGGAGGCGACGCGGGCACCACCAGCATCCTGTTCGTCGGCTACGCCATCCTCCTCCTGGGTGCGGGCGCGGTGTTCTCGCGCCGGGCGATCGTGCCGGCGATCGCCTTCGCGGTGACGGTGTGGATCGCCACCGGCTACGCGTACCCGTTCTCCGCGTTCGGCGCGATGCGCGAGCTGCCGCTGTTCGGAACGCTGCGCTACCCGTACCGGTTCGTCCTCCCCGGCACCGTGCTGCTCGCGGAGGTCGGCGCCCTCGGCATGGGCATGCTCCTCTGGCGTGCGCGGCGCGGCGGGCGGTGGCCACAGCTCGCTGCGACGGCGGCGGTAGCGGGCGTGCTGGGCTGGGGCGTGCAAGCTGCGAACTTCGGGGTGTTGACGCTACGCACCGAGCTCGTCGCGCCACCCGAGGCGATCGACCAGCCCTTCGCACAGAGCCGCGGGAACCGCTGGGTCGCAGGTCACCTTCTGGCGCTGAACCGGGGCTCGCTGAGCTGCGGGGAAGCGTACCCGGTGCCGATGTCGCGCAAGCTCCGCGGCGATCTGCCCGCCGAAGAGTTCATCCTCGAACCCGGCGCCGGAACGGCGACACGCACGGCCTGGTCGCCGAACCGGATCGACGTGGCGTTGAGTCTGACCCGGGACGCCACGCTGGTGGTGAACCAGAACTGGCACCCGGGCTGGAAGTCGGACGTCGGCGAGGTGTTCTCGGACGAGGGCCGGCTGGCGGTGAAGGTCCCGGCCTCGGCGAAGAAGGTCACGCTCTGGTTCCTGCCCCGGTCGGGTGTGGGCGGGATGCTCGTGTCGGCGTGGGCGTTCGCCGGCCTGGTGGCGGCGCTCTGGGCGGAGCGGGTCCGGCGGGGCATGGGCCCATGGGTGGGGATGGCCGGGGCGCTGGTGGCGTTGGGCGTCGGAGCGGCGGTCGCCCGTTCCTGGATGGGGC
>JADGHL010000131.1 GCA_019686135.1 Myxococcaceae bacterium
CAACAGGAGCGCGCGCCCGCCCACCCCGGCGATCCCATACGGCGCGACGCCGTCGTTCCCGGCGTAGAGCAGCCTCATCGGGATCGACGTCTGCAGCGAGAGGTCCGCCACGCGCCGGACCTCCACCACCTTCGGCGAGGCGAGCTGCGTGTTCGAGAGCACGAGGAAGCTCTCGCCGGACGCCGTGGGGACGAGCTGGTGGATCAGCTTCTTCGCCTTCACGCGCCGATCGACGCGCTTCTTCTGCAGATCGATGCGGACGATCTCGCCCGTCTGGTTGGAGCCGAGGATCAGGTAGCGATCGTCGCGGCTGAACATCACGCCGTAGGCGGTGAGCGGCGCCGGATAGCGGTCCACCTGTCGGGAGGGGATGTCGACCACCAGCACCTGCTGTTGCGGGTTCGCCGGGTGGTCCCCCTGGAGGCCGCGGTCGTTGTACTCGACCAGCGCGAGCTTCCGGCCGTCGGCGCTGAACACCTTCGGCCCGGAGGTGAGCCTGAGCGGCCACGCCCGCTTCGGGAGCTCCACCTTCATCGTCCAGTCGATCGCACGCGTGTGCAGATCGACCCGGCCGAGCACCAGCGCGGTGTACCCCGCCTCCTTCACGTTGCCCGCCGGGTTCAGCGCGGTCGCGTAATAAAAGTAGCGATCCAGCGGGTCGAAGCCGATGTCCTCCAGGTGCTGCGAGTCGTTCCAATCGGTGAGCTTCACCAGCTCCGAGAATGAATGCGTGCGGTGGTCGTACCGACAGAAGTACGTCGCCGTCGTCTGGTAGCCCTTCGTCGCGTTGTAGGTGAGCGAGGTGACCTGACCATCGGTGTGCACCACCTCGCCGAGCGGGTCCGTGCGGCCGAGCACCTGGGCGTGCGACTTCGGCAGCGCACGGAACGGGATCGGAAGATCCACCACCTTCCGCTCCTGAAGGTCGCGGAGCCGGTAGTGCGCCACCGCCTGCTGCCCCTTCTGAGAGCGGTCCGCCTGCACGCCGACGTAGACGAACCGCTGCGCGCTCAGCTTCCGGGTGAGCCCGTTCCAGGTGACGTCGGGGAACTCCGCCGCGAGCCGAAGGCCCCCCGCCTGCGCACGCGCCGGACTAAGAAGAAGGACGAGCGCCGCCACCGTGGCGACACACCAGGGAAGTCGGGCGACAGTCACGAGCACGAAGCGCGAGACGATCAGAGGGTGGACTTGATTCATCGCGCCCGGAGCGATGAAGCGCGGTCGTGCGGTCGCACGGTCCCATCCAGTTCCTGACCTGCCCAGCGCCGCACGTGGGTGGGAGTTTGAACGGGGAGGACCGCAGCCGCTCGTGAGCACGTTCGGGGGCGGGCGGATCGAATCCGGTCGTCGCTGGACGTTCGAAACGCGGATCAGGGGGCGACTTCGGCAACGCGGCGATGGTGGCGATGTGCTCAGCTACGAAGTGCTGACCGGTGGCGGCTGCATGGACCTGCTGTCGGGCATTAGATTCGTCCACCGCTGCCGACGTGGTTGGCCTCGGTGGAGCGCGTCACCCGCAGCACGTCCAGCGTGGAGAGGAGCGCCACTTTGGGCGGCATCTCCGACCGCTCAGGCGGAACCACCTACCCCGAGACGGCCATCCGCCATGGCATGGATGCCTCGTCTGGACCTGACGCACCTGACGCCCATGTCGCGATCGACGACCCCCGGGCCTCGGCTGATTTTGGCCGCCAGGGCAAGAAACCAGAAGGGGTTGTCGCGAATTCTGGCGGGACCCGCGCCCAGGCCGTCAATCGTCCATCCACCATCCGTCACGGACGAAGCCACCGCCACCGGATAAAGGACTCACGCGGATCGAATGACGGTCGGAACCCGGCATCGGGATCCGCCGAGAAGTCGAATGCAGCACGATGTAGACCCGCCGCATCGACACTGAAATCTATTGCGGTGACGGGAGCGCTCGTCGAGTTGACACTCACCGGCAGGCGCTCCTGGCTCGAATAGAACGGGACCAACTGCCGACGGGTCACGCCCAGTTATGAGAGAGGCATCCCGTACTCCGAGGTCAGTGTCAGGTTGAATGGCGCAGCAATGCCCCTCAAACTGCACCTGCCCTCGCTATCGGATGAGCAGGAGCGGTCTTTACTCGTGATGATGATGCCACTGAGCCCTGCTCCCACTCGTCCGCGCTCCGTTTGACAGGGATTGGGCGACCCTCGCCGAAGACGCTCTGAAGACCTTCGCCTGTGACCGGTACGGCGCGCGCGGGGACAAGCGCATCCGGCCCCGTGTGAATGGTGACTCGAGCGAGGGCGCTGCCCCCGATGCGGCGCTGATTCCTGCCGGCCAGCCGGACCGCGGCGGCTACGGCGGGACGAGCCTGGTCTTCTTCCCCTCGCGCTCGGGCGATGCGCTCGCGGCCCTGTGCATGGGCACCAACGGGCTCGCGCCGAATGAAGATGTGCTCGGGCGGCCGGGCCATGCCCGCAAGGCGGCGGCGATCGCGAGGTGGATCAACGCGCAGGGGAAGTCCACGCTCGCGTGGGCAAAGCGTGATCCGGTCCGGATCGACCTTCCGCTCCCAAGGCAGCTCCGCAACGGGCTCGACGCCTGGGAGTCCGCGGTCGAGAAGTACGACAAGGTGCCGTACGTCCTGTTGCGGCCACCGAAGGCGGGCTCGGGCGCGGACGAGTTCTTCGTCGCCGGGCTCCATGCGCTCGCGGATCTCTTCGCGGACGGGAGCGGGCTCGAACCCGTGGGGAAGGCCGGGGAGGAGAGGGAGCGCGCCCGCTCGCAGTGGCTGTCGTTCGCCTTCCCCTCGGCGGACGAGGCAGAGATCTACGAGTTGCTGAGGAAGCGCCGCTTCGTCGTGCTCGAGGGCCCGCCCGGGACAGGCAAGACGCGCGCGGCTCGCGGGTTCCTCGAGAAGCGCTTCGCCGGCAACGGCCGCACCATCCAGTTCCATCCAACCACCAGCTACGAGACGTTCATCGGCGGGCTGGCGCGCGCCGGTCCCGGCGGACGACGGGCTCGGTCTGCGCTTTCTGCCGCGCCGCGGGCACCTGTTCGAGGCGGTCGCCGAGGCGCGCGCGAAACCGGATGCCCCCTATCTGCTCCACGTCGACGAGCTCAACCGCGCCGACCTGGCCAAGGTCCTCGGTGAGGCGATCCATCTCTTCGAACCGAACGAGCCGGACCGGACGATCCACCTCGCGCACGACTTCGGCCAGGGCATCGGCCGCACGCTGTCGCTGCCAGAGAACCTCTTCGTGCTCGGCACGATGAACAGCGCAGACCGGAGCATCGCCGCCGCTTCGCGTTCGTGCCGATCTGGCCGGACCGGCGCGTGCTCGATACGGAGGGCGCGGGCGACCGATCCAAAGGCGTTTCGAGCGGCTCACGTCCCTCTTCCTCGAGGAGGTCGCCGACGAAGCCCTTCCGCTCATGCCGGGGCACTCCTACTTCCTCGCCGGCGGAAATCCTTTTGGGGACTGGCTGCGCACCTCGTGCAGGGGTGCGTCCCCGGGTTCGCGGATCAGATCCGCACGTTCATCGACTGGCTCGACGAAGGCGCGCAGGGGAGCCGCTGATGCCGGCGCGCCGACGCTCCAGTTCCGACCCGAGGACGGCGGCCGCCGCGGAGAACTCCGCCCTCCGGCGCGCACGGTCGCGTCCGCGAGGACCCGCCTCGAACTGGCTCCGGCCAATCGAACAGCCCGTCCGCGCGGCGCGGCCGGATGCCAGCGCGTGACGAACTCGAGCGAGACACTGATCGAGAGCGTCCCATGGCTCGGCGGCGAGGAACGCGATCCGGAGGCCTCCGCCGAGCTGCGCGGCGAGGCGCTCGTCACCTCCGACGGCTGGCTCTCGCGCGACTTCGGCGTGGAGGCGCAGGTGGGCCGGCGCGGTGGACGATCGGTGCTAACCGTACGCACGTCGAACCAAGTGGGCGCTGACACCCCACGCGCTCGCCGGTCACCCGCCGCCCCGACTTCGGGCTGATCATCGAGCCGCGCTTTCAGTGGGCGAGCCTCGGCGACGTACTGGCACAGACCGGCTTCCGAGTCGTCCCGCGCCTTCTGCCGCTTCCGCCGCTGCCACAGTCCGACCGGCGGATCCCGCCGTCGGTGCTCTCGTCGGTGGTGCTCGCGCGGCCGCGGATCCTCCTCGAGCCAGATGTCCCACAGGTTCGTGATCGCCGAGGCGGAGGTGGAAGCGCCGAAGGGATCGGTGGACTGGGAGGCGTACGCGGTGCGATCGCTTCCGCGCGGCGCGGCGACCCGTGTCCCCTGCCGCTTCCCGGACCAGCGCGACGACGAGCCGCTGCGCTCGGCGATCCACCACGTCCTGCGCGAACACCGCGCGTCGCTCGAATCCCAGCGCAGTCAGAGCATCATCGTCCGCGCGCTGATCGCTCTGGGCGACGAGCTGTTGGCGAAGGTCAGCGGTACGCCGCCGCGCCCGGGCAACTCTCCGCGTGGCGGCACCAACCGGCGATCTCACGTGCGTTCGCCGAGGGGCTGGAGGCGATCGACTGGGACGCTCGAGGAACCGCGGGCTCGCGGGGCTGAGCGAGCTGGCCGGCCTGTCGTGGCAGCTCGACATGGAGCCGTTCTTCGAGGCCTGGGTCGAGCAGCTGGTCGAACGCGCCGCACGCAGTTGGGAATGCAGCTTCTGGTCGGCCGGCGCGGGCAGACCCGGGTTGGGCTGGAGTGGTCGCCGCCATGGAGCGGATCGCTCGGATCGCTGGTGCCGGATCGGGTGATGCGGCGGGACGACCTGACATCGTGGTGGACGCCAAGTTCGATGCGCACGCCGAGGAGATCGAACCGTTCGGCTGGCGCGCGGTGGACGAGTTCGTCCGCGAGCACCACCGGCCGGACTTGCACCAGGCGCTCGTGTACGCGTCGCTCCTCGACACGCCGAAGGTGGTGAGCTGTCTCGTCTATCCGTGCCGGCCGGAGGTCTACGCGTCGCGTAGAAGACGCGGGCGGGTGATGAGCCGCGCGAAGGTCCCGGCGGGGACGCGCCCGGTCGAGCTCGCCCTGCGGACGGCGCCGATGGCGTCGAGGCGAACGACACGGTCGACGCGCTGGTGGCGTGGCCCGCGGAAGGGATGCCGCCGAGCACTGCTCGAATCAGCCGCCACCCCCGCCGGTTCAGTCCGTGTGCTCCAGTGGCAGCCACTGGACCAACGGAAACAGCGGCTCATCCTCGATGAACCCGGGCCTGGCGCGCATCTCCTGCCACGAAAAGGAGGATGGCCCGTCGTTCATCGCGGGCGGCACCGCGAGGGTGAGCTGGTCTTCGTGACGGACGTGCGCGCGCTCCTCGGCAGACAAAAAGCGCGATTCCGCGTTGCAGATTTTCTCGAGGTCCGACTGCACGGTGCAGCCAGCGAGCAGCAATGGCGAACCGAGGGCAAGAATGGCGCGCCGAGGGTTCATCTCGACAACCATACCTTTTCGACTCAGCGCGCCGCGATCGGCCAACTCACGCTGAACGGTTGCGCCCCTGGGGTACGCTTTGAATCCGCAGACCATACGGAGGCCGTTGCGATGGGCGTACTCGCGCAAGCCGAAACGAAAGCGTTCTTCCTCCGCGCCGCCGACGTCGAGGCGGCGACCGAGGCGCTGCGCGCGATGGCGGCGCGCGATCCCGACGAGTTCCTCTCTCCTTCCGCGGCAACCGGCGCCGCGAGCTTCGACGAGGTGCTCCTGGCCGCCGGATGGCGCGCTGCGCGTGACGCGGGCGGGAACGTCATCGGCCTGAAGTTCGCCGCCGACAAGGCCCCACGAGAGGCGGACGATCTATGGCCGGTCCCCATGTTCCGCACGCTCGCCCCGTTCGTTCCGGCGGCGATCGTCGATGTGCGGTTCGACGGAGCTCCGGCCACGTACGTACTCCTCGGCACGATGCTCCAACAGTGGCACGGACCGCCGCGCGACGCCGACGAGCGGCGGACGCGCGCGGCGATCCGCAAGACCGCGCAGCGCATGGTGAAGGCGGCCACAGACCGCGGACGCTCCCCCTGAATCTGAAACGTCGCCCTCCGCACGAACGGGAACGCCCCACCCGTTCATGAGCTCGCCAGGAACGCTCTACCCGTGGAGGCGCTTCTCGAAGCAGACGAACAGGCCTTTCCGGAAAGTGACGTAGCCGCTCCTCCGGTAGCCGAGCCCGTCGTAGAGCTTCAGCGCGCGCGGGTTGCCAGTGAAGGCGTCCAATCGGATCACCCTCGAAGGACCGCGCGCGGGCATCGGACTCGGCGCGCGTCATGAGCCCTCGAGCGACGCCCCGGCTCCGCACGTCCGGGTGGCCCATCAGGCGGTGGACCACAGCGACCCGGGTGGCGGCGAACGTCCACGGGACCGCGGCGTGCTCGGGCTCCTGCTGATCCTTGAGGACCAGGGCGCCGGCGATCCGGCCTTCGAGCAGCGCCAGGTGCAGCGTGCCCGCCCGCACGTCTGCGGCCAGCACTTCGCGGATGGGATAGACGTCGTCCCATTGATCGATCCCGCAGGCGCGGATGGCGACGCAGCCACGGCGTCTAGATCCGCTTCGCGAGCGGGTCGATCCAGGGCGGCCAGCCTGCCGGGTTTCGGGGGAATCGACCACCGTCTGCCCGGGGGAGGCGGGCGCCAGGTCGGCAATGGCGAGCAGCCGCAGCGGGTCCCAGATGCTCCTTGCGGAACGAGGTCCGCACCTCGCGCACCAGGCCGCTCCCGTTGCTCCGCGCGACGGCGCCTGGTAGGCGGGCGCGCATGACTTTGCGACGAATGACCGTGGCCATCGGGTTCATCGCCTTTGCGGCGACGGGGTGCGCGACCGGCAACTACAGCCGGAGCGTGTTCGGAACGGAGGGCGGGTACAGCCTCGCCAACGCGCAGCCGAAGCCGCCGTCGTTGATGGTGGCCCGCAAAATCGAACGGCCGCTCTACATCCTGCTCGACGCCCAACGCGTCCGGGACACCTGGCCGATGGAGACCGCGTCCTGCGCCACACAGTCTCCGGACTGCGAGCGTTTCAAGCTGTTCGAGGTGCAGACCTTCGTCCGGCGCGATCTCAAGACGGCGATGGAGAACTACTTCTCGCACGTCGAGGTCGTCGACTCCGCTGCGGCGCTCCCCAAGGCGCCCCACGTCGTGGCGGACGTGAAGGTCGACGACATCCGGCTCAACGCGCTGGTGCGCGGGGCGTTGACCTATCAGCTCATCGAAATGACCTGGGGCTTCGCGCTCCGCCCGAGCGAGGCGGTGGACTACGCCTGGTCGTTCGCCGGGACCTCGGAGAGCAACGACACGTACCCGACCTTCGAAGCGGGCTGCGCGACGCTCGTCGAGAACGCGATCAGCGCGATGCTGAAGGAGTGGTTCGACGACGGCGGGCCGTCGCAGCTCCTCGCGCTGCCTCCAGCGCCGGCGACTGCGGACGGAAACGTCGAGATCTGATGTCGGCCGCCGCAGCCAGGCTCAGCGGGACTTGAGCAGCCGCTCCACCTCGCTGGCGTGGAACGGTTTCTCCAGCCGCGGGTTGTTCACCGAAGCGAAGAACTCGGCGGCTCGCGGAGTGAACGCACCGCCGGTCATGAACACGACGCTCGCGCACGCGTCCGGGGCCGACTCCTGCAGGGCGGCGAAGAACTCCATCCCGCTCATCTCCGGCATCATCACGTCGCAGAGGATGAGGTCCCACCGCTCGCCTCCGCCCAGCCGCTCGAGCACCTGTTCGGGGCGGGTCTCCACCTCCACGCGGTGGTGCACGAGCGCCCGGCGGAGCGCGCGGCCGATGAGCGGCTCGTCGTCGAGCACCAGGATGCGCGCCTGCCGCTCGGCGGGAGGCGGCTGCTGCGCGGGCGCCGTGACGGGCTGCGACTGATTTTCGGCAGCGGGCAGGAACACGCGGAAGGTGGTGCGGTCGCCGGGCACGGCGTCGACGCGGATCTCTCCACCGTGCGCGGTGACGATGCCGTGGCAGATGGAGAGCCCCAGCCCGGTGCCTTCACCGGCGCGCGTGGTGAAGAACGGCTCGAAGAGCCGCGGGGCGATCTCCGGCGCAATCCCCCGCCCGGTGTCCGAGACCCACGCCTCCACACGCCCATCGTCTGCGGGCCGCACGCCCACGCGCACCTCGTTGCGATCGGCTTCGCCCTCGGGCAACGCCTGGGCGGCGTTCACGATCAGGTTGAGGAACACCTGCCCGAGCCGGGACTCGTTGCCCCACACGGGCGGCGCGGGCGGCCTTGCGTACTCGCGCACCACCCGCGCGCGGTGTCTGAGCTCACAGTTGGCCAGCGCCAGAGCGGCTTCGATGACCGTCTCCAGCGAGACCGCGGTGCGGTTCTCGTCGTCCGGGCGCGCGAAGGTCTTCAGGTCCCGGACGATGCGCGCCACCCGCTCGGCCCCGTCGAACGCGTCGTTGAGCGCGGTCTGGGCGCGCTGCAGCTCGGGGTGGGACACCCCTCCCGTCCCCAGCGCCGCGAGCGCGCTGCGCACCACCGAAAGGTTGTTGAGCGTCCACGCCAGCGGGTTATTGATTTCATGCGCCACCCCGGCGGCCAGCGTCCCCACCGACGCGAGCCGATCCGCCTGACGCAGCCGCGCGTGCACCCGCTTGAGCTCGGTGATGTCCACCATCACGCCGATCATCCGAACCGCGCGGCCTTGTTCGTCGCGGACGAAGTGGCCGCGGTCGAGCACGCTCTTCCACTCGCCGCCGTGGGTGCGGAAGCGGTACTCGAAGGACCACAGCGTGTCGGTCCCTTCCAGCGACCGCCGGAGCGCGGCCAGGGTAGCGCCGCGATCGTCCGGGTGGATGGCCTCCTCCCAGAACCGCAGCGTGCGCACCTCGGGAACGTCCGGGTAGCCGTAGCGGCTGTGGATAAGCTCGCTCCAGGTGACGGAGTCGGTGCCGAGATCCCACTCGTAGACGAGATCGTCCACCGCGCGCGCGAGCAGCTCGAAGCGCTCGCTGCTGCGCACCAGCGCCTCCTCCATCCGCTTGCGTTCGGTGATGTCGGCGACGAGCGCGATGGCGATGACCTCGCCGACGTCCACCAGCACCACGCAGGCGTCGCCCCACACCACGCTGCCGTCGCGCGCCAGGTACCGCTTGGTGGTGCGGAAGGCGTCGGTGTCGAGGTTGCGGAGCCGGCGGATCGCCTCCTCGGTGAGCGCCACGTCGTCCGGGTGGGTGAGCTCGCTGGCCGTCTTCCCCCGCAGCTCGTCCGGCGAATACCCCAGCATCCGCGCGAAGGCTTGGTTGACGCGAAGCACCGTCTGCGCCTCGCCGATGAGCGCCACACCCAGGGGCCAGCGGGAGAAGATCTGGTCGAAGACGGCAGTCAGCTGCGACGGGTCGATGGCAGGAAGAACGGACACGGACGGCCGACTCATAACGCAGCGAGGCGTCCGTCGTCTGCCGGGGAGGCTCAGCGCACGAGGCGGCTGAGGCGATTCCGGACTTCTGCGATCTGCTGGAGGTTGTTGGCCTTGAGCGCGGCGCGGCCGAGGTCCACCAGCGTGCGCACCGAAGCCACCGCGGCCCTGGCTTCCTCGCTCGGGTTCTCGTTGGCGGACTGGTCCAGCATCCGCACCAGCTTTTCGGACTTCTCCAGCATCCGCTCGAAGAGCTGCTTCTGCCGTTCCGCGTCGTTCAGCGACTGCTGCTCGGCGTACTTCGCCTGGTCGCGGGTGAGCTTCTGCTCCTCCTGCGGGGAGAGCTCGGTGTTGCGCGCTTCGATGCGCAGCGCCTCGGTGGTGCCGCTCTTCAGATCCGTCGCGCGCACCGAGAGCATCCCGTCGGTGCCGAGCTCGAAGACGACCTCGATCGGCGCCTGGGAGCGATCCACCGCGTTGATGTGCTGCAGCGACACCTCGCCCAGCTTCCGGTTCTCGTCCTGGTAGTCGCTGTCCCCCTGGTAGATGGGGATCCGCACGTGCGACTGGCCGTGCTGGCCGGGGAGGAAGATCTCCCGCGCGCTGCACGGGACGCTGGTGTTCTTGTTGATGAGCCGCTTCACCTTCCCGCCCAGTACGCCCACGCCCAGAGAGTGCGCCGCCACGTCGATCAACAGCGCGCGGCCGGACTGCTGCATCACCTCGTCCGCGTGGACCGCAGCGCCCAGCGCCACCACCTCGTCCGGGTTCAGCCCGGGCACCGGCTCTTTGCCGAAGAAGTCGGCGACGAGCTGCTGCACCAGCGGCACCCGGGTCATCCCGCCGACCAGCAGCACCGCGTCCATCGATTGCGGGTCCAGCTTCGCCTCCGCCATCACCTGCTCACACACCGCGAGGCACCGTTCGGAGAGCGGGCGGGAGAGGATCTCGAAGAACTGACGGGTGAGCGCGGTCTCCAGGTCGGTCAGCCGGGGGACCTCGCCGTGGTCGCCGATCCCCTGAATCGAGAGGTAGGCTTCTACCGCGTCGGTGAGCTCGCGCTTGGCCTTCTCCGCGGCGATCTTCAGCTTCTGCAGCGAGAGGCGATCCTTCGCCACCGCCTCACGGAACGGCTCGGGCACTTGGGCGATGAGCCACTGGACGATCCGGTTGTCGAAGTCCTCGCCGCCGAGGTGGGCGTCGCCGCCAGTGGCGCGCACTTCGTAGACGCCATCCTTGATCTCCAGGATCGACACGTCGAACGTGCCGCCGCCGAGGTCGAACACCAGCGCGCGCCCCGTGAAGTTCTTGTCCAGCCCGTAGGCGACCGCGGCGGCGGTGGGCTCGTTGATGATGCGCATCACCTCGAGGCCGGCGATGCGCGCGGCCTCCTTGGTGGCGGCGCGCTGGCCGTCGTCGAAGTTGGCGGGGACGGTGATGACCGCGTGGGAGACGTGGCGGCCGAAGTACGCCTCCGCGTCCAGCTTCAGCTCACCGAGGATCATCGCGGAGATCTGCGTCACCGGGACGACGCGCCCGGCGATCTTGATGCGGCACTCGCCCTGCGGCCCCGCCACCACCGGATAGGGCACGACCTCCTTCGCGTCCGCGGCGATCTCCGGCGTCCACTTGCGACCGATGAAGCGCTTGGCGGCGAATGCCACCGACTCCGGCGAGTGCTCCACCAGCGCGCGCGCCCGCTCGCCCACCACGCGCTCCCCGTCGGGGAGGAAACCCACCATCGAGGGGGTGAGCCGGCCGCCTCCGCGGTTCAGGATGAGCTGCGGCCTGCCTTCCACCATCGTGGCGACAGCGCTGTATGTGGTTCCCAGATCGATGCCGATCGTCGGCTCGGCCATTGCGGCGCGCATCCTATCCGCTGCACCGCGCGCGTCTGCTTTCTGGTGGGTCGGTGTCTGTCCTACCGCGTGCGCGAGTGCCGACGGGGCGGCTCAGAGCCGGCGGAACCCGACACAGTGAGCATGCGATGCTGAGACTGCTGTACTCGTGGGGTGCTGGAGGGCTCCATACGCGCGAAGCGAGCACTGATGAAACGCCGCTCCACGGCCCGCGACGCGGATCGCTCCGCGCGCGTGTTGACCACGGCGTTCCTTCGAACAGGCGAGTCGCTGGGGCTTTCGGCCGGCGTGCTAGCGCGGATCATCGGCGTGAGCCCTCCTTCCGTACGCGGCGACGGAGGTCGGGACGCTCGAGGCACTGAGAGGCCAGCCGCCGTTCTTCCAATGTGGCGACGGCCTCTGCGCAGAGTGGGCCGCGCAACAGACGCCGAAGTCACCCCTGCGCATCGTCCGGTCGCGGTTCGGGCGCTGACGGTCGAGGACCTGCCGGAGACGGGCGCCTTTGTCCCGCAGGTCGTTCTGTTCGCAAAGGCGCTGCACGTCTTCTGGTACGAGCGGAGGGAAGAGCCCGGGACGCATCAGGTGTTCGGCCGCCGCCTGCTGCCCGATTGGGTGGCGGCGTGGGTTCCTCTCCACTTGCTCACGACAGCAGCACGCCGCCGTCCACCACCAGCACGGCACCGGTGATGTACGCGGCAGCGTCCGAGGCGAGGAACACCGCCGGCCATGCGATGTCCTCGGGAACGCCCATTCTCCCGAGCGGCACCTTCCGGGCGAAGTCCGCCATCACCCGCTCCATCTGCTCGGGGCTCATCCCGCTTCTGGCGAACGGCCGCTTCGTCCCTTCGGTGGTGATGCCACCCGGCGCGATCGCGTTGACCCGCACCCGGTGCAACGCCAGCTCCAGCGCGAGGCTGCGCGTGAACATGTTCACGGCGCCCTTGGTGCAGTCGTACGCGGCGAGCCCGACCATCGACGGATGAAGCGAGTCGATTGACGAGATGTTGATGATCGACCCGCCGCGCCCGGCTTTGATGAATTGGCGGCCTGCGGCGCACGACGCGTCCACCAGCCCGCGCACGTTGACGCGCCACACGCGGTCGAACATCGCCATCGGCATCTCGAGCATCGGCTTCTGCGGGTAGATGCCGGCGTTGTTCACCAGCACGTCGAGCCGGCCGAAGCGGTCGAGGCAGGCGGACACGAGCTGCTCGCCGCAACCGTCGGTGGCCACGTCCACTACTACCGTCCCCACCTGCTCCTTCGGCAACCGCGCCGCGGCGGCGCGCAGCGCGTCTGCGTCGAGATCGGCCATCAGCACCCGCGCCCCGGCGTCGACGAAGGCGCGGGCGATCCCGAAGCCGATCCCCATGGCCGCGCCGGTGACGATCGCAACGCGGGGCTCGAGACGGAAAGGCCCCTGGCTCATGCGCGCCTCCTCTCCCCACCTCTGACGTCTTCACGGGGTGAAGGACGCGCCACCGGCCACAAGTCACATCCGCTCGCCGGCTCTCTTCGGACACGAGCGGGCGGCTCGTCCCGCCGGACGTGTCGCCCACCGTCTCGCTGCACAAGTGCACGCGCACTCGGTCCAGAACTGGCTCACCAGTGGCAGCACGAAGGCAGTGGCAAACGCTCGTCCGCGCACATCGCGGCTGCTGGTACCACTCTGCGGCGCAGGCGAGCCGCGTGCTCATGCTGGCGGTTCCGGGCGCGGGGGAAACCGGGCTGCACGAACCGTGCGCCGACCGCCAGAGCCCGCTTTCTCCAGATGGGCTCTCCGGTACCGGGCGCTCGGACGTGTCCCCAAGCCGTTTCCGCGTGAACCCACCGTCTCACCGTCCCGGCTTGTCACCGACGGCAATCACATAGTCGAACCGCCGGAGGATGGCCCGCGTGAACCGCGTGGGCATGCACACCCAGCGGAGGAGCGGATTCATCCGTCGGACGATCTCCGGGTGCTGCAGCCGCGCAGACAGCTGGTCCAGCAGCGGCTCGAAGACGTGCTCGCGGACGCTGCGGACGGAGACGTTCGTGAAGCCGACCGCTTCGAGCTGGCGTGCGTACTCGTGACGGTCGTGCAGGTTGGCCTTCGGCATGCGCCAGGCGGTGCTGAACGGCCAGCCGATCCGCGCGCCCGGCATCAGCAGGATGTCGGCGGTGGCGATCCGCCCGCCCGGCTCGAGCACCCGGGCCGCCTCGCGGAAGAAGTCGGCGCGCGTGGAGAAGTGGAAGGCGGACTCGAGGGCGATTACGCGATCCGCGGACCCGGAGCGCAGCGGCAGCGCGCTCGCGCCGGCGATCATCACGTCCACCCGGCGTCCCCGGGGATGGTCGCGCAGGCGGCGGTGTGCGTAGTGCACCTGCTGGGCGGTGAGGTTCACACCGACGTAGCGTTCCGCGGTGGCGGTGTTCAGCCAGTGCAGGAGCTGGTCGCCGTAGCCGAAGCCAACGTCCACCACACGTCGCGTGCCGTTGAGGTGCGCGGCCTCCGCGAGCACGTCCGCCAGGGCCCGCGCGCCGGCGTCGATCCCCACGGTCCGCCGGTCGGCCCAGTAGCCGAGGTTGATGAAGCGTGACGTCTCGCCGGGCAGATTGTGCGGCGCCAACAGCGCGTACAGCGACCGCGGGTCACCGTTGGAGGACACCAACCCTGCGCGGAGGAAGGCGAGCGTCTCGACGATGATGACCCACAGGCTTCTGGGTGCCGGGCCATCAAGGGATGGGAGGTCCGTTTCTGAGCGTACCGAAAAGCGCAATCAAGCACGCTGTCCGCGCGCGCGCACGGAGAACCGCATGCCGCGCGAGAGCCGGCCTCCGCAGGTAGCATGGTCCTCATGAGCGGACGACTTCTTCGCGCGGCGGTGGTGGGCGGCGCGCTGTGGTTCCTCTCGGGCTGCGGCGGCACGGGCGCGCTGACCGAGCTGTCGGTGGGCGGCAACCGCACCTGCGTCCGTTTCGAGGACGGGACGGTGAAGTGCTGGGGCGGTCACGCGACGGTCCAGTCTCTGGGGAAAGAGTATCCGGGCACGCTTGTGCCGAAGCGGGTGGAAGGCCTCGAGCACCCGACGAGACTGTGCGCGGGCCGGGTCTTCGCCTGTGCGCGCGAGCAGGGCGGCCGGGTGCGCTGTTGGACGCCGGAGGCCGAACCGCGCGCCACGGAAACCTCCGGGCTGTCGGACGTCAGCGCGTTGTTCTGCGGCGAGGCGGGCGGCTGCACGCTGGGGG
>JADGHL010000132.1 GCA_019686135.1 Myxococcaceae bacterium
GCCAAGGGGCGGCCCGAGCGGCGACCTGTACATCGAGACCGAGGTCGCCGAGCACCCGCGCGTCCGCCGCCAGGGTGACGACCTCTACATGGATGTGCCCATCACCGTCCCGGAGGCGGTGCTGGGGGGCGAAGTGCGCGTGCCCACCTTCGGCGGCGAAGTGACGGTGACGATCCCGCCGGGCTCGCAGAGCGGCCGGAAGATGCGCCTGCGCGGAAAGGGCGTGCCCCACCTCAAGGGCGGCGGCGCGGGTGACTTCTACCTGGTGCTGCAGGTGATGGTGCCCGACGGTTCCACGCCCGGGGCGCGCGCCGCGGCGGAACAGCTGAAGGACGCGTACCGGGGAGATGTGCGCGCCGACCTGAAGCTCTGAGCGGCGGCGCCCGACGCGCCCTGGCCCGGATTTGCCCACGTACCTTTGATTCCTGGATAGTCTCTTCTTCGCGCCCTTCCCTTTTCTGGGCGCGAAGGGGGGATCTCCATGCGCAATCCGGTATTTCCAGCGGTGCTCGTGGCCGCCGTCGTCCTGTCGATGGGCTGTGGGGGTGGCAGTGACGGCGACCGGCCGGACGCGGCCGTCCCGTTCCCGGGGCGCGGCAACGGTGGCGGAGGTGGAGGAGGCGGCGGGAACGCCGATGGAGGCGAAGACACTTCGGACGCCGGCTGCACGCCGAACTGTGCGGGAAGAGCCTGCGGGCCCGACGGCTGCGGAGGGATCTGCGGCACCTGCCCGGGCCAGCTCGTGTGTGCGACGGCGACCGGCACCTGCGTCAGCGAATGCACGCCCGACTGCACCGGCCGCAACTGCGGCGACGACGGGTGCGGCGGAAGCTGCGGCCACTGTGCGTCGAACGAAGCCTGCAACCAGGCGGGCCAGTGCATCTGCGTGCCCCAGTGCGCCGGGCGCGAGTGCGGCCCCGACGGGTGCGGCGGCACCTGCGGCAGCTGCTCGTCGAACGAGTCCTGCAACCAGGCGGGCCAGTGCGTCTGCGTTCCCCAGTGCGCCGGGCGCGAGTGCGGCCCCGACGGGTGTGGCGGCACCTGCGGCAGCTGCTCCTCGAACGAGTCCTGCAACCAGGCGGGCCAGTGCGTCTGTGTGCCCCAGTGCGCCGGGCGCGAGTGCGGCCCCGACGGGTGTGGCGGCACCTGCGGCAGCTGCGCGTCGAACGAGTCCTGCAACCAGGCGGGCAAGTGCGTCTGTGTGCCCCAGTGTGCCGGGAAGGCCTGCGGGCCGAACGGCTGCGGGGGAACGTGCGGCACCTGTCCGGCGCACTCCACCTGCGACCCGACGCAGACGGCCTGCTACTGCGACCCCGGCTACGTCCCCGACAAACAGGGGGCCTCCTGCATCGCCATCGGCGGGCCGTGCGGCACGGTCGACGCCATCGGCTACTGCTCGGGCGATGACTGGATCCGCTGCGACTACCAGGAGGGGATCATCGCGCTGAACTGCGGCCCGGGGAACTGCGCCACCGTGACCTCCGACGGTAAAGGGGCCTGCCGGTGCGGCGGGCTCGACGAGAACGGGATCTGCGTCGACGCCTGGACGCAGTCGAGCGGCAAGTCCGTGCACCTGTATTGCCTGACCGGACCGGACATCATGGTGGCGGACAACTGCGCGGCGGAGACCGGCTCCCCGAGCGGCTTCTGCTCCACCTTCGTCACCTCGTTCGGCTACCAGACCGACTGCTTCTGCGGGCAGTGCAGTTATCCGAACAGCTCGGGCGTCTGCGCGCCGCTCTGTCTGGGCGGTCCGTGCAGCTACAACCCCACGCTCAACACGCACCAGTGTCCGTAGTGGGGCCGAGGAGCGGATCAGCCCTCGAAGCGGAGTGTGGGTTCCCGAAGGGGATCGCGGACCGCGGCCACCCGGATCCCTTCGCCCACGTCCCGGGCGGGCGCGTGGATCGCCGCGCCACAGGTCTGCGCGTGCCCGAGCGCGCGGTCCAGGCTCTGGCCACACCCCGGTACGCCGGCCCGCCGGCGTCGCCGGGGCCGCGGGCGGAGAGGTCGGGATCGAGCCCGAGCTCGAACTTTCCCAAAAGCCGCTCGTAGGACGCCTTCGCCGTCGGAAGGTCCGGCGCAGGGTAGATCAGCGTCCGGAGCCCCCGCGGGAGCCCGTCCGCCATCGCGCGTCTCCTACGCCGCCTTCACGCCCTCGGCGAGCGCCTGCTTATAGAGCTCCTCCACCGCGTCGTTGTAGCGGGCGAGCACGTTGCGCCGCTTCACCTTCAAGGAAGGCGTCAGCATGTCGTTCTGGGTCGTGAAGTCCTCGGTGATGAGCAACAGCCGCTGCGGCCGCTCGTAGCCCTTCACGTCCTTCGCGTATTCGGCCACCTGCTCCTGGTAGAGCTTCTGGACCTCAGGGCGCTTGAGCAGCTCGGGCATGGAGGACGTGTCGAAGCCGCGCTCCGTCGCCCACTTCTTCAGGGCCTCCTGGTCCACCACGATGATCGCCACGTTGAAGGGCTTGTTCATCCCGTGGACCATGGCGTTGGTGATGAACGGCGAGAGCACCAGCTGCTGCTCGATGGGCCCGGGCACCACGTACTTGCCGTTCTCCAGCTTGTACTGTTCCTTGATGCGGCCGGTGATCCACACGTAACCGTCCTCGTCCATGTAGCCCATGTCCCCGGTGCGGAAGCCGCCGTCGCCGGTGAAGACCTTCGCGTTCTCCTCGGGGAGGTTGAAGTACCCGAGCATCACGTTGTGGCCGTGGACGATGATCTCGCCCTGCTTCGGGTCGCCAGTGACGCTGGTGTCGATCTCCACGCGGGTGCCGGGGATGGGCTTGCCCACCGATCCGATCTTGCGGTTCCCGGGGTAGTTCGCGGTGGCGATCGGCGAGGTCTCGGTGAGCCCGTAGCCCTCGTAGACCATGATCCCCAGGTTGTCGATGAACTCGGCCACCTCGCGGGTCATCGCCGCGCCACCGCTGAAGGCGTACTGCAGCCGGCCACCGAAGCGAGCGCGCACCTTCGAGAACACCACCCTGTCGAAGAACGCGTGCTGCAGATCGAGCAGCGCGCTGTGCCGGCCCTCCGCCTCGAGCTTCTTGCGCGCCTTGGCCACCGCCATCCCGCGCTCAAAGAGGGCCCGCTTGATCGGAGACTCGGAGGCCATCCGCTTCTGCAGCCCGTCGTAGATCCGGTTGAAGATCCGGGGCACCGCGAACAGCAGCGTGGGCCGGATCTCGGCCATGTTGTCCACGATCTTTTCGGTGGATTCGGCGATGCCCATCGACGCGCCCATGGAGTACAGCCCGTGCAGCTCCACGGTCTGCCCGAAGGAGTGCGCCCAGGGGAGGAACGAGAGCGAGCGATCGTCCGGGCGCATGGGGAAGCACTCGTGCATGGCGCTCACGTTCCCCGCGAGGTTGCCGTGCGAGAGCATCACGCCCTTGGGGTTCCCGGTGGTCCCGGAGGTGTAGATGAGGCTGGCCAGGTCCTGCGGCTTCGGGTGGATGATGGGCGCGGGGGTCTCGGCGCCGCGGCGCAACAGCGAGGCGAAGGTGTCCGGTTCGTTCTCGCCGCCGTCGAAGCGGATCACGTACTGCACCTTCGGGCACTCGGCCTTGAACCCGTTGATGGTGGCGCCGATCTTGTCGTTGGCGACGAAGCACACCTTCGCGCCGCAGTCGTTGAGGATGTATTGCCACTCTTTGGGCTGCTGGGCCTCGTACATCGCGACGTAGGAGGCACCCAGGGTGTAGCTGGCGTAGGCGCCGATCGCCCACTCGGAGCGGTTGTTGGAGATCACCGCGACGGCGTCGCCCGCACGCACGCCCAGCTGGGCCAGCCCGCCGCGCAGGTCGTCGACCAGCTGAGCAAAGCGCCCGTACGTCACCCAGGTCCAGACGCCGTTCTTCTTCTCGCCGAAGAGCTCCCGGGACGCGAACTTCTGGGTGGACTGCTGAAACACCTCAATCAGGGTCTCGAATTTGTGCGCCACTGATTCCTCCCCATCTTCAGCAAGGCTGCGCACCCTAACCAATTCCGTGAAGGCGAACCAAGTGGTATGGGCTCCGACCGGAGGGTGACGTGGGAATTCTGGATTTCTTCGGTGGTGGTTCTCCGGAAGAAAAGGCGCGGCGCCTGCGCAGCAAGGTGACGCAGAAGTATGGCGAGCCGACCACGCGTCAGAAGGCGCTGCAGCAGCTGGGCGAGATGAAGACGCCCGAAGCGGTGCGGGTCCTCATGTCCCGGTTCACCATCACGGTGGAGCCGGCGACCACGGATTCGGACGAGAAGGAGCACGTCTTCGAGCTCATCAAGGCGTTCGGGGATATGGCGGTGCAGCCGGTGCGCGAGTTCCTCGAGCGCAACGACGCCGCGTCCACCTGGGCGGTGCGGATCCTCGAGGCGCTGTTGCCGATCGACGCGTTCATCACGACCTGCGTCGAGGTGCTGCAGAAGATCGGCCCGGACTACACGCGCGATCCCGAGAAGAAGGTCGTGCTGATCCACAAGCTCGGGGAGAAGTCCGATCCGCGGATCGGCCCGGCGCTGGTGCCGTTCCTCGACGATCCCTCGGACGACGTGAAGATCGCGGCGATCGCCGCGCTGGGGCCGCTCAAGACGGAGGCCGCGCGCGAGCCGCTTCTCCAGCTCATCGTCTCCGAGGACACCGCGCGGCGCGTGAAGAACGCGGCGATCCAGGCGGTCCACCAGAGCGAGTTCGGCGTGCAGGGCTTCCGCGAGAAGGTGGAGGCAGCGCTCGCCGACCCCTGGTTCGTGGACAAGGCCGGACACATCAAGAAGCGCGGCTGAACCTTCCACTCCACCGCGGGGGCCGGGGTCCGGTACGCTGGCGCACAGGACCCATCGGGAGATCGCATGCGCCTTTCTGTCTTGTGCGGGCCGCTGACCGGCCTGGTGCTGCTGTTCGCCGCCTGTCCAAAACCGGACCCCGGACCCGAAGATGGGGGCCAGAACGCGGGCGAGGAGACGATCTCCCCGGTCGAGCTGTGCGAACGGATCGCCAGCGCGCGGTGCGATCTTTTGTCCCGCTGCTACCGCGCGTTCGCCCGACAGAACGCGAGCGACTGCAGGCTCATCGAACAGAGCAGGTGCCTGGACGAGTACACCCGGCTCCGCCCCTCCTTCGAAGCCGACAAGGTGGCGATCGACGTGGCGCAGGTGACGTCGTGCGAACGGCGCCTTCGGACCTCGGCTTGCGTTCCCACCTTCCCGCCCGGTGACCTGAACGTCGCGGCCGCGCCGTTTTCGGACTGCACGCTCACGACCGGGTTGCTCGAAGGCAAGGTGCCGGCCGGAGAGACCTGCGACGAGAGCGTGGAGTGCGCCCAAGGGACCGTCTGCGTGAAGCCCAACGGCGTGTGCACCGGGACGTGCTCGTCGCTGGCGCTCGAGGGCGAACCGTGCAGCGTTGGCTGCGCCGAGGGCCTGTACTGCAACGCCGACGGCGTGTGCGCGGCGCCGAAGGGCCTGAACGAGCCCTGCGACTCCAGCGCCGAGTGCGCACAGGACCTGTGGTGTGATGGGGTCTGCAAGCAGCGCGGCTCGGTGGGCGATGCGTGCCGTTTCGATCCGCTGCGGCTGTCCACCTGCGCGCCCGGGCTGGCGTGTGACGTGGTGCCGTTCTTCGATGATCAGGTGGGCACCTGCATCGTGCCGCTCGGTCAGGGCGAACACTGCCGCTACCACTGGAGCTGCGCGCCGGGCCTGGTGTGCTGGGATCTCGACTGGTCGCAGTTCCCCATCGCCCCGCCCCCGGAGCCGGGGACCTGCGCTCCGCCCGCGCCCGCCGGACTCGGCTGCTCATACACGCCCTACTCTCTGTATGTGGGCGACGTCTGCGAATCGGGCACATCCTGCGATCCGTCGGGCCTGTGCAGCGTACAGCCCACGCTCGGGGAGGCGTGCAACCCCTTCAGCCAGGCGTGCGCGGGCAAGGACGTCTACTGCAAGCCCTCGGAGACCGTACCCGACAAGGGCACCTGCACCACCGCCGCCGCCCAGAACGAGCGCTGCGCCACGCAGCTCGACGATGGCAGCGTCATCCAGATCCCCTGCGAATCCGGCTTCTGTGACTCCGAGACCACGCTCAAGTGTCGACCGCCGGATAAGCAGCTGGGACAGGAGTGCGGTTCCGACGGGGAGTGCCTTTCGGGAAGGTGCGCGCTGCAGGAGGATCGCACCTTCCGGTGCGCCAACGCCTGCCTGTAGAGGCGCGCTTCCCTCGGCGCACCGAAGCCGACCCCATGGGTGGAAGCGATCGCAAAAAGCGCCGCCGCAGCGGCGAGCCG
Organism: Myxococcaceae bacterium; assembly: GCA_019686135.1. Taxonomy (GTDB): domain Bacteria; phylum Myxococcota; class Myxococcia; order Myxococcales; family Myxococcaceae; genus JADGHL01. The sequence goes on from JADGHL010000132.1 coordinate 6,269, forward strand.
GGTTTCGCGGAGGTGGTCCACCTCAGGACGCGTCCCCCTCCGAAGGAGGCCCCACCTCCGCCCACGCCCGAAAAGGTGGAGCTGGTGCTCGCGGAGATGGCCGCGAGGGTGAGCGCCGCAGCGGCGATCCCCGAGGCGGAGAAGGCGCAGCTGGCGCTTTTGGCCGAGCTGTTGCGCCCCAGGGCCGCGTTCATCTCGCACCACGTGCCCCACCGCGCCCAGCTCCAGGTGATGACGGTGCGCGGGCGCAACGATCCGCGGATCGCCGCCGCGCGCCCAGGCGAAGGGCCGGTGGGCCGCGCGTTCTCCGAAGGCTCGGTGGTGCGCGAAGGCGGCCTCATCTGCGCGCCGCTCATCGCCCGGCGGACGACCGTCGGCTGCCTCACCGTCGTGGACCCGAAGGTCACCGTCTCCGACGAGTTGATGCGGGCGATCGCCGCGCACGTGGCGGCGGCCTGGGAGGTGTGCCGGCTGCACGACGAGACGGTGCGGCGCACGCGCGATCTGGAGACGGCCGTCGCCGGGCTCAAGACGATCGAGAAGAGCCGGGACGAGATGCTTTCGCACGTCTCGCACGATCTGAAGAACCCGCTGGCGACGATGAAGGCGTACCTGTCGCTGCTGGAGCGGCAGAAGATGGGGCCGCTCACCGAGAAGCAGGCGCACGCGGTTCAGGCGTGTCAGCGCAACGTCGACCGGCTCAGCCGACTCGTGCACGACCTCGTGCTGCTCTCGCGGTTGCGTGCCGGCGACATGAAGCTCGACGAGAAGCCGTTCGGGCTCAAGGCGATCGCCGAGGAGGTCGTCCAGGCGACCGCGCCCATGGCGCTTCAGGGCGGGATCACCGTCGACCTCTCGCGCGCCCGCGAGGTGTTCGTCCGCGGTGACCGCGAGCGGATCACCGAGGCGTTGGCGAACATCGTCGAGCAGGCGATCGACGTCACCCCCAACGGCGGGCGGGTGCGGATCGACGTGGAGGCGGACGAGGCCGGGGTGGCCCACGTGGTGGTGGAGGACCAGGGGCCACCGCTCACCAGCGACGAGCAGGCGCATCTGTTCGACAGCTACGCGCGCGGCGCCAGCACCCGCTCCCGGCGGCCCGGGCTGGGGCTGCCCATCGCCGCCCGCATCATCCGCCTGCACGGCGGACGGGTGGCGGCGAACGCGAAGCCGGCCGAGCCCCAGCGGACCGAACCGCGCGGGGCGCTCCGGATCGCGACGCACGAACCGGCGGTGCCCGTGGGCAACCGGATCGACGTGTGGCTGCCCATGTACGCGGGCGCGGTCACGCCCACCGAGCTCGCGCAGGCGCCGAAGCCGGGCGGGATTCTCCTCATCGAGGATGACACGGACTGCCGCGAGGTCCTCACCGAGGCGCTGGAACAGGAGGGCTACCGCGTCATCGCCGCGGCCAGCGGCGCCGAGGGCCGCAGCGTGCTGGAGACGATCCGGCCGGCGCTGGTCTTTCTGGACATCCACCTGCAGGACGAGGACGGCCGCGCGGTGCTCCGGTTCATTCGCGAGACGCCCGCGTTGTCGGACGTACCGGTGTGGGTCATCTCCGGCGCCAGCGACCTCGGCGGGCTGACCTCCGGGCGCGGCCCGGACCGGATCGAGGGCTTTCTGGAGAAGCCCATCCAGCTGCCCAGGCTGCTCGACACGGTGGCCTCGGTGGTCCGCCCGCGTCGCCCGCCCGCGGCGTAGCAGTTGCCGATGACGGCGACCTTGCTGCGTAGTATCCGCCGCCCATGAGCACCCCCGTCTACGACCGTTACCGCGCCGCCTTCGTGGGCGCGATCGCCCAGGCGCTCGGCCAGCAGCCGGAGGAGATCGATCCGCACGTGAAGCCGGCCGATCCGCAGCACGGCGATCTCTCCTTCCCCACCTTCCCTCTTGCGAAAGCGCTCAAGAAGGCGCCGCCGGCGATCGCCGCGGACCTGGCGACGAAGGTCAGCGTCCCCGGGCTTCAGATCGCCTCCGCCGGGCCCTACCTCAACGCGCGCTTTCTGCTGCAGCCGTTCGTCGGCGAGGTGATCGACCAGGCGCGCAGCGAGGGCGAAAAGTACGGCCACTCGGAGGCCGGCAAGGGCAAGACGGTGGTGATCGACTACTCGTCGCCCAACATCGCCAAGCCGATCGCCTTCCACCACGTGCGGTCGACGATGATCGGCAACGCGATCGCCAACCTCTACCGGAGCCAGGGCTGGCGCGTGGAGGGGATCAACTACCTGGGCGACTGGGGCAAGCAGTTCGGCCTCGTGGCGGTGGGGTTCCAGGAGTACGGCGACCCGGCCCGCCGCGGCGAGGTGGCGCACCTGGTCGACGTCTACGTGAAGGCCAACGCGCGCGCGGAGTCCGATCCGGAGTTCGATGAGCGGGCCCGCGCGTTCTTCCGCCGGATGGAGGAAGGTGACCAAGAGGCGCTCGCGCTCTGGGAGGAGTTCCGCGAGACCTCGCTGCGCGACTTCAAGAGGGTCTACGAGCGCCTCGGCGTGCGGTTCGAACACTACGAGGGCGAGAGCCGCTACCAGGGGAAAATGGACGCGATCATCGATGAGATCGCGAAGAAGCCGGGCACGAAGGAGTCCGAGGGCGCGCTGATCGTCGACATGCCGTATGACGAGAACGAGCCGCCGGTGCTCCTCAAGAAAAACGACGGCACCACGCTCTACGCCACGCGCGACCTGGCCGCCGCGCACGACCGCTACGAACGCTTCCACTTCGACCGGGCGCTCTACGTCGTGGCCACCGATCAGTCCCTTCACTTCAAGCAACTGTTCCGGACGCTGAAGGAGATGGGGCGGCCGTGGGCGGACCGGCTCATCCACGTGAACTTCGGCCGCGTCGGCGGGCAAAGCACGCGCAAGGGCAAGCTGACCCTGCTCACCCAGGTGCTGGACGAGGCGCAGGCGGTGGCGCTGGAGAAGGTGAAGGAGAACATCGCCGCCGGGCGGATCCAGACCGACGATGCGGAGAAGCTGGCAGACGCGATCGGCCTCGGGGCGATCGTCTTCGGCGATCTGAAGAACCGCCGCGTCACCGACTACGACTTCGACCTCGAGGCCTTCCTCTCCTTCGAAGGCCACACCGGCCCGTACCTCCAGTACGCGCACGCGCGCGCCTGCAACGTGCTCCGCCGGGGTGGCGGCGCGCCCGCGTCCTATGACCCGTCGCTGCTCACCCTCCCCGAGGAGTTGGCGCTCGTGCGCGAGATCGCCCGGCTTCCCGTCGTGACGCGGGAAGCCACCGAACAGAACGAGCCCTCCCTGCTGGCGCGCTACCTCCTGGACGTCGCGTCCGCGTTCAGCCGCTGGTACACGCTGGGGAACCAGGAGCGCGATAAGCGGGTGCTAGTGGAGGGCAATGAACCGGTGAAGCACGCGCGGCTGGCCTTGACCGACGCCGTGCGGATCACCCTGGCCTCCGGGCTGACGCTGCTGGGCGTTCCTACGCCGGAGAACATGTAGCTCCGCTATGCTGGTGCGGAGCTCCGAACGATGGACAGCGCGCTCGCGCAGACCCAGACGCCGCAAAAGCCGGTCGCCGTGAAGGACGAGTTCGGTCCGCTCATGCGGCGGATCGGCGAGCGCTACTTCGAGGGCGTCCGCTTCCCCCCGGAGGCGGAGCAGGATCTGCGGCGGCTCCACGAACAGGGCTTCGTGGTGCACGTGATGCGCAGCACGTCCTGGGTCAACTACCTGTACCTGACCTGGGCGCTGCTCCGCCGGGGGATGCCGCCGGTGCGCGCGGTGGTCAACCTGCGCCGCTGGTTCACCCGCCCCTGGAAGCGCACCGCGCAACGGGGCGACTTCGAGGTCCGCTTCACCTGGGCCCGACGGCAAGGCGGCTCGGGCCTCATCTTCCTGCGCCGCAGCGCGCTGGGCGTCGCCGAGGGGCGGTCGATCAAAGAGGACCCCTTCCCCGCCCTGGTGACGATGGCGCGGAAGTCGGACCGGCCGGTGTTCCTGGTGCCGGAGCTGTTCGTCTGGGAGCGCACCACCAAGCGGATCTCGCCGCGGCTGATCGACCGGATCTTCGGCAGCCCGGACGTGCCGGGCTTTCTGCACTCGGTGGTGGTGTTCTGGCGCAACTACCACCGCGCGCAGTTCCGGATCGGCGAACCGATCAACCTCCGCCGCTTCATCGACGAGAACCCCGAGGACACCGACGCGCTGATCGCCCGGAAGGTGCGCGGCGCATTGCACCAGCACCTGGCCCGGGAGACGCGCGCGGTGTTCGGCCCGCCGCTCAAGCCGCCGGCCCGTGTCATCGAAGAGACGCTGCGCGACCGTTCGCTGAACCGGGCGCTCGAGGAGGTGGCGAAGAAGACGAACCGCCGCCTCGAGGCGGTGCAGAAGGAAGCGCGGCGCGACCTCAACGCGATCGCCGCGCGGCTGAACCCCACCGTGGTGGGGCTCTCCGCGCCGCTCCTGGATGCGATCTTCCAGAAGATCTACGACGGCATCGAGGTGGACGAGGCCGGCTTCGAGCGCGCGATGCGCGCCGCCTCGATGGCGCCGGTGGTGCTGGTCCCCAGCCACAAGAGCCACATCGACTACCTGGTGATGAGCTGGGTGATGTGGAACCGCGGCTACACGGTTCCGCTGGTGGCCGCCGGCGCCAACCTCTCGTTCTGGCCGCTGGGTCCGTTCCTGCGGCGCGGCGGCGCGTTCTTTCTCCGGCGGTCGTTCAAGGGCGACCCCGTCTACACCGCTGCGTTCAAGGCCTACCTCAAGAAGCTGGTCCACGACGGCGTGATGCAGGAGTTCTTCCCCGAGGGCGGCCGGTCGCGCACCGGCAAGCTGCTCGCGCCGAAGCTGGGGATGTTCACCTGGCTGGTGGACGCGGTGCTGGAGGGCGCGCGCCAGGATCTGGTCTTCGTCCCGGTGGCGATCGACTACGAGAAGGTCGTCGAGTCCTCGAGCTACTCGAGGGAGCTGGCCGGCGGCGAGAAAAGGCCGGAGGACTTCAAGGCGTTGCTCGCCGCGCCGAAGGTGCTCACCGCGCGGTACGGGCGGATCCACCTGACGTTCGATCAGCCGGTGTCGCTGGCCGAGTTCGCCGCCCAGCGCGGCATCGACCTGCGCGGCCCGGTCGACGAGGAACAGAAGAAGGGTCTGGTGCGCGCGCTCGGGCACCGCGTGATGTGGGGCATCGGCCGCGTGTCGACCATCACGCCCCAGGCGCTGGTCACCGCGGGGCTGCTGGCGTGGCGCGGCCGGGGGATCGAAGCGCGCGAGCTGGGCGACCGGATCGGCCTGTTGCGCCGGCTGGCGGCGCGTGACGGCACGCCGGTGTCCTCCACGCTGAGGAACGCGCCGTCCGATCCCACCGTGCTCGGAGCGATCAACGAGGCCATCCGCACCTTCTGCCGGGACGAGATGGTGCGGATCACCGAAGCCCGCGGCGAGCCGATCTACCAGGCCGTGGACGAGCGGCGCGCCGAGCTGAGCTTCTACAAAAACACCCTGATGAACTGGATCGCCCCGCGCTCGCTGGTGGCGAACGCGCTGTTGACCAGCGGCGGGACCGCGCCGGTGTCGGAGGTGAAGGACCGCGCCCTCTTCCTCTCCCGGCTGTTCAAGCTGGAGTTCGTCTACCGGGTGGGGATCGGCTTCGACACGATCTTCGACGAGACGGTGGTGGACATGGAGGCCACCGGGCTCGTGACGCGGGCGGGCGGATCCATCTCCATCGCGCCCGAACCGCACGCCCTGGACGATCTCACCTTCCTCGCCGACCTGATGCGCGACTACCTCGAGTCCTACCTCATTGCCGGGCTCGCGCTGGAGGATCTGGCGATCGCCAACGGCGTGGACAAGAAGACGTTCGTGAAGACCGCGCTCGAGGTCGGCCGCGCCGAGTTTCTCGCCGGACGAATCACCGCGGCGGAGGCCATCTCCCGCTCCAACATCGAGAACGCGCTCGCCTGGTTCCTCGACCGGCAGATGGTGGTGGAGCGCGACAAGAAGCTCTTCATCGGCTCCGGCGCGATCGAGACGTCCCAGCGCGCCGAATGGGTGTCCTCTGTCCGCGAATACCTGAGTCGCACGAGGTAGCGCACGTCCGGCGGAACCACCCGAACGGCCAGGCCCGCTGAAGACGGACGTTCACCACCCCACGCGCCGTCCGGCCGGAGGTCTTGCATTCACACGGATCGTCCACACCGTCGTCCCGGGCGCGCTGGTGCGGGGAGGGGCGGAGTCGGTCATGGTACGCGTGTGTCTCCCCCTGTTGGTGCTTGCCCCGCTCGGCTGCGGTGGGCCTCCCCTGGAGCCGCTCACGCTGCCGCCGGTAGACGGTGGGCCGGTGTGCGGTGCGCCACACGGGACCTACGCGGCGACCTTCACCCTGCGCGAGACGCACGGCGACTGCAGCGCGGCCAAGCCGGTCAGCCACGATCCGATGCAGTTCGATGCGGCCGGTCACTACCGCTCGCCTTTGGCGAGCCTCATCGAATGCGAAACCGTGCAGTCGGGCTGCCGGATCGCCGTGCGGTGCACATCCGACGCGATCCAGAACGCGCGCGCGGATCTCGACGCGACGCTCGACCCGGAGGCGACGACGCTCACGGGGACCGGGATCGTGACCGGCTCGTACGCCGGCTGCCAGGAGGTCGTCTACGACGTGGTCGCCATCCGCGAGGAGTGATGCGGATCAGTCCTCCGGATCCCGAAGCAGCGCCACCGCCTCCTCCACCCGGCGTTCGATCTCCCTGAGCACGCCGCGCACCATCGACGCAGGCGCGTCGTCCCCGAGCCCGGCGCCGCGCACGTACTCCAACAGCGCGTCCAGGTTGTGCTGCACGCCGCGGGCGATCTCCCGGTCGCAGCGCCGGGCCGACTCGGCCTCCTCCAGGCGCCGGCGGAGATCGCGCGTCGCCTCCTCCACGCGGAGCTCGAGCACCGTCTCCAGCACCTCGCGCTGGGTCTTCTCCCGGAAGGCCTCCGCGTTCGACGCCTTGAGCGAGGCCTTCATCGCCTGCAGCGCATCGACCAGCGTGTTGCGCTCGAACTCCGCGCGGCGGTGGTCCATCGCGCTGCGGATGCGCTGGACCAGCAGCTTGAGGTCCGGAAACGGCTTTTCGATGTAGTCGTTGGCGCCCATCCTGAGCACTTCGAGCACCGACTCCTGCGTCGAGTAGCCGGTGATCATGATGCACGCGCAGAAGGGCTGGAGCCGGCGCGCGGCGCGGAGCACCTCGAGCCCGTTCACGTCCGGGAGGTTCTTGTCCGTCACCAGCGCGCCGAATGGCTGACGCTCCAGAAGCGCGATCGCCTCCTTCCCGCGGGTCACCGCCACATACGGGAGGTTTTCGCGCTGGAGCACCTTCGACAGAAGTTCGATCACCACCACTTCGTCATCGACGAGCAGCACCGTCGAGGGGAGCGTTGTCGAAGCTTCCATGAGCGCGCGGACTGTAGCCGACGCCCCACCGCGCGACAGCGCTCACTTTCCCGCGCCCGCGCGGGCAATTCCGGCGCACGAAGGAATCCACGCTTGACCGGCCGCGCGGCTGTCGCACCTTCGGCCACCGCGGAGACGCGGCGGTCTCAGGGCGAGGTGTGGAAGCCGAGGACGATCTGCCGGCCTTCTCCGGCGGGCCCTACGAGCGCGTTGCCTTCGGTATCGGTGAGGACGGGATCGAGCACCAGCACATAGTCGGTGTCGGGGCTGAGCGCGCTCTCGCCACTCACCTTCACCGTGTACTCGACGTCCTCCTGCTGGCTGGCTTCGGGGATCCCCAGCGGATCCGGCGGCGGCACCTCCACGCGGGTGGGGATGCGGTCCTTGCCTTTCGCCAGCCAGATCCCCGGGCGGAGCGAGCGCTCGTCCATCCGCTCAGAGAACGTGACGAGGATGGCACCCGCGGGATCGAGGAGCTCTCCTTCGGCGGGGACGGTCCGCACCAGCTCGGGCGGATCGTCGTCCTTGACCGCGAGCACCGGATCACCGGGATCGAGGCAGCCGCTGACGCACAACAGCGCCAGCAGCGCCCCCACCTTCCGCCCCAGGTGTGCCACCCCACCCATCAGCGGCACCCCTTCGCCACGAGCGCG
>JADGHL010000133.1 GCA_019686135.1 Myxococcaceae bacterium
GCCCCGCCCGGCGATGCCGCGGCCGGCCCCGCGCCCGGTCCGAACGTGGGACGAGGACGAGGAGGTCCTCTCCGAGGAGAACGAGATCTCCCCGCGGCGCCGCGGCAGGTCCGGTGGCTCTAAGACGTTGTTCTTCGCGCTGTTGCTGCTCGCGCCGCTCGTGGGTGGCGGCTACTACTTCTACGGGCAGTACACCGCGAAGCGGAACCGCGAGGTGAAGCTCAACCTCGAGAAGGCTTCAGCGGAGCTCAAGCACGACAGCTACGCCTCGTACCAGAAGGCCTGCGACTACGCGAGCGCGGCGCTGGATCTCGATCCCTCGTCGGTCGCGGCGCACGGCTACCTCGCCTACGCGTGGGCAATCCGCTGGGGCGAGCACGGCGGCGGCGACGAGGCGCGCAAGCAGGCGGAGGAGCACCTCGCCCAGGCGAAGCAGGGCCATGAGCTCTCCTCGCAGCTCTACGCGGCCGAGGCGCTCATCAAGACCTACGGCGGTCGCGGCAAGGAGGCGCTTGCCGAGCTGGACGCCCGAGTCAAGCAGTTCGAGGCCGAGGGCAAGCACAGCTCGCTGCTCTCCTTGACGCTGGGCCTCATCCAGATGAACGCCGGCGACCTCGAGGCGGCGAAGAGCAGCCTGGAGAAGGCGCAGTCCCTGGCGCCGGACGATCCGCGCGTGTACGCCGCGCTCGGGACGCTTTACCGGCGGCTCGGTCAGGACAACACCGCCTGGAAGAACTACGACTTCGCCCTCCGCTACGAGCGCAACCACCCCGAGTCCCAGCTCGGCAAGGCGCTCCTGATGCTGGAGCAGGAGAACGCGCAGTACTACGTGGGCGCGGCGAAGATGATCCAGGCGCTGATCGAAGCCGATCCGCCGCCTTCGCCGCGGCAGCTGGCCACCGCGAAGCTGGCGCGGGCGTTCCTGGTCTCGCGCATCTCCAACGAGGTGGGCCACTACAAGCCCGAGGACCAGAAGCAGCTCCTCGAGGGCGCCCACGTCCCGGCCGACAAGAAGGCGGCGGAGGCGGAGATCGCCAAAGCGGAGGACGAGGGCTTCACCCTGGACAAGACCAACCCCGAGCTGCACCTCATCAAGGGGCGCCGGCTCTTCCTCGAAGGGCAGATCGACCCCGCGGTGGAGGAGATCCGGACCGCGGTGAAGATGGATCCCACTCGCGCCCAGTTCTACGTGGAGCTGGCGCGGGCGCTGATGGCGAAGAAGGGCGGCGAGAAGGAGGCGCAGGAGGCGCTCGAGACCGCCATCCGGACCATGGGCAACAGCCCCAAGCTGGTGCTGATGCTCGGGCAGGCGTACCAGCGCCAGGGGCAGCTGGACAAGGCGATCGCCCAATTCGAGCTTGCGGTCGGCGACGGCAAGCAGAAGGCCCCGGAGGCGAAGCTGGCCCTGGGGGCGGCCCTGCGTGAGAAGAAGGACTACGCGAAGGCCATCGACCTGCTGACGAAGGCGGCGCAGGAGTTCGTCGGGCAGGACGACCGGATCGCGGCGGCCTACACCGAGCTGGCGCGCGCGTTGGAGGAGAAGGGCGACCGCGAGAAGGCCGGCGAGACCTACCAGCAGGCGCTCAAAGCTGATGCAGACTACGCGCCCAGCTACTACTTCTTCGCCCGCTACCTGGCGGCGGACAAGGCCAACGCCGCGAAGGCGAAGATCGCCGCGCAGGAGTACCTGCGCCGCGAGCCTAAGGGCGAGTACTCCGAGGCGGCACAGCGGCTGGCGCAGTAGCCTGCTTGCAGGCGCCGCGCCAGCGGCCCGGGTTGCGAGGGGCGGCGTTTCCATCTAATGGGGCGATCGACCATGAACGCCCGCGCCGTCACCTTCTCCTCCGCCGCCTCCGATCTGATTGCGCTCACCAAGCCGCGACTGTCGGCGCTGGTGATCGCCACGACTGCGGGCGGCCTGTGGCTGGCGCCGGGGCAGGTGCCGGTGACGCGCGCGCTGCTCACGATCATCGCGGTCTCGGCGGTGGTGGGCGCGGCCAACGCGCTCAACTGCTGGTGGGAGCGGGACTCGGACCGGCTGATGGCGCGCACCCGCAACCGCCCGTTGCCGGCGGGAAGGCTGGAGCCGCAGCTCGCGCTGTGGTTTGGCATCTCATTGGCTGCGGTGTCGCTGCCGGTGCTGTTCCTCGCGGTGAACGTCCTCACCGGCGTGCTCTCCACCATCGCGTTTCTCAGCTACGTCCTGGTCTACACCCCGCTCAAGCGGCGCACGTCCGCGGCGATGATCATCGGCGGGTTGCCCGGTGCGCTGCCGCCCCTGATGGGCTGGACCGCCGTCACCGGCCGGATGGACACCCCGGGGCTGGTGCTGTTTGCGCTCCTGTTCCTCTGGCAGATCCCCCACTTCATCGCCATCGCCCTGTTCCGGCGCGAGGAGTATGAGCGCGCGGGGATCAAGGTCATCACCAGCGAGAAGGGCGACGCCATCTCCCGCTTCTACGCCGTGGTGTGGCTGGTCCCGTTGATCGCCATCAGCGTGCTGCCCTTCACGCTGGGGACTGCGGGGCTTGTCTACCTGGTGACGGCGCTCGTGCTCGGGGCCTTGTTCCTCGGAGTGGGGATGTACGGATTCCTCCGCGAGCTCGGAAACAAGTGGGCGAGGCAGCTGTTGAGGGTCTCGCTCCTGTATCTGACCGGGCTGTTCATCGCGCTGATGCTCGACGCCGCACCCAAAGGTTGAACGATGTCGACCGCAGGAACCGAAGCCGATTCGCCGCATCTCAGCGTCCTCACCATCGAGGGCGAGCGTCCGCTGGAGATCGCCCAGGCCCTCCGCGAGCTGTTTGGCGTCGTCGCCGAGGTGCACGAGGACCGCGTGGTGGCCGCCACCACCGAGGGCCACGCGCTGGTGCCGAAGATCATGGCGGCCTTCCCGCCGGGGCGGCTGCACGCGGTGTCTCTGCGGCAGAGCGGCGCCCCGGAGGAGGTGTCGTGAACGCCGGAGCGCTGATCGCCGGCCTTCTCGTTTCGCTGACGGCGGCGGGTGCGAAGCCGGCCCCGGCGAAGTCGCCGTCGATCTCCGGCGTTGTGGCCTTCCGGGGCGCCCCGCCAGCCACCGCGATGATCGACCGTTCGAGCGATCCCGCGTGCGGTGCCAACGCGCCGGACGAGAAGGTGCAGGTGAAGGGCGGCCGGCTCGCCAACGTGCTGGTGCGGGTGGTGGGCGCGCCGAAGCCGTCCCAGCCGCCCGCATCGCCGGTGATCATCGACCAGACCGGTTGCATGTATCGCCCGCGTGTCTCGGGCGCGCTCGACGGGCAGAAGATCCTCGTGCGCAACGCAGACGGGACGCTCCACAACGTCCACGCCTGGCTCGGTAAGAAGTCCGGCGCCGGCAAGCCGCTCACGGCGTTCAACAAGGCGCAGACCCCGGGCTCGCCGCCGATCTCCGAATCCTTCAACGCTGCGGACGGGGTGCTCTCCGTCCAGTGCGACATCCATCCCTGGATGCAAGCGTGGGTCGTCCCGGTGGAGTCGTCCTTCTTCGCGGTCACCGGACCCGATGGGACCTTCGCCATCGGCGGCCTGCCGCCCGGCACCTACAAGCTGGTGGCCTGGCACGAGTCGCTGGGAACGCAGGAACAGCAGGTGAAGGTCCCCGCGCACGGCGGCGCCACGGTCACGTTCACGTATCCCGACGCGGCCGCGCGGACGTCGCACTGATTCTCGAGCGGGGGCGATCTCGCCGTCCGATGAGAAGCCGCCTATCGCCGACGCGATCATGCAGACGGACTGCTGCGCGGAATCGTGACACGCCGGGGAGCGTCTGGTGCACTGAACGCCGTGTTCGACGAACGGACCGGTCGGACGCGAGCGTGGCCCCGGCGCGTGCACGACTGGCTGACCGCGCCAGCCGACAGATATGCGGTCGCGCGCGCCGTGTTCCTCCGCGCGCTGGGGGCGATTTTCGTCATCGCCTTCGTCTCGTTCGCGGTGCAGGTCAAGGGGCTCATCGGCCAGCAGGGGATTCTCCCCGCGGCGCCGTGGCTGGCGGCGGCGCGCGCCGAGCGGAGCGTGTGGGGGCTCATGTTGGAGCTGCCCACCGTCTTCTGGTTCGGTGCTTCGGACGCCGCGCTGATCGCCGTCTGCGCCCTGGGCGCGGTGTTCGGCGCGCTGGTGATGGCGGGGATCGCCCCCAGGGTTTCGCTCGTCGGCGCCTGGGCGCTCTACCTCTCGCTGGTGAACGTCGGGATGCCGTTCATGGCCTACCAGTGGGACATGCTCTTGCTCGAGTCGGGGCTGCTCGGGGCGCTGCTGGCGCCTTCCGGGCTCTGGCCCGAGTGGCGCGGGAGCGTGCCGGCGCCGCCGCGGTGGGCAGTGGTCCTGTTCTGGCTTCTGCTCTTCAAGCTGATGGTGCTCTCGGGGCTGGTGAAGCTGCTGAGCGGCGATCCGACGTGGCGCAACTTCACGGCGCTCGAATACCACTACTGGACGCAGCCCCTGCCATCCTGGACCTCGTGGTGGGCGAACCGCCTCCCCGCCTGGGTGCAGCGCGCCTGCGTGGCGGCGATGTTCGCGTTGGAGCTCGGCGCACCCTTTCTGGTCTTCGCCGGCGTCCGCGGGCGGCGATTCGCCGCGGCGGGCATGGCACTCCTGCAGCTCACCATCCTTGTGACCGGAAACTATGGGTACTTCAACTATCTCACCGCGTCGCTGGCGATCCTCTGGGTGGACGATGCGGTCTGGACTCGGGTGCTGCCGCGGTCGATCGTCGCGCCGCTCGGGGGCGGGGACCTTCAGGCAGTCCGTCGCGCGCGCTGGCGGCGCGAGCTGGGGCTGGCGGTCGGGATGGTCCTCGGGCTGCTCTCCGGCGCGCAGATGGTGTGGCGGCTCTGGCCAGGTGGGGCGCCGGCAGTGGCGGAGGCGGTGGACCGCGTGTTCGCGCCGTTCCGGTCGATCAACGACTACGGCCTGTTCGCGGTGATGACGACCACGCGTCCGGAGATCCACATCGAAGGGACGCGGGACGGCCGCCATTGGGAGCCCTATGCGTTCCGATGGAAGCCGGGCGATCCCGCGCGGGCGCCGACGTTCGTGGCGCCGCACCAGCCGCGGCTGGACTGGCAGATGTGGTTCGCCGCGCTCGGCGGGGACTGTCGAGCGCCGGGGAACCGATGGTACCTGGCCTTCATCCGCCGGCTGCTCGAGGCCGATCCGGAGGTGCTCGGCCTGATGGAGCGCGACCCGTTCCAGGGCGAGCGGCCGCAGCGGATCCGTTCCACGCTGTACCAGTACCGCTTCGCCACCGCCGAAGAGCGCGCGGCCGATGGCGTGGTTTGGGTGCGCCGCAAGGAGCGAACCTTTTGCCCGGACCTGGCGCTGCGCGGCGGGTCGCTGGTCCCTTCGAAGCCTTGAGCCGCGCTAGACGTTGGGCGCGGACGGTTCGCTGATTCCTTCGAGCGCCTCGCCCGCGAGCCGCTCGCCCGACTCCTGCGAGACGTCGCCGAGCGAGACGATCCCGCACAGCTTGTGGGTCTGGTCGTCCACCACCAGGAGGCGGCGCACCTGCTTCTCCTTCATGACGCGCGCCGCCTCCTTCACCGAGGTGGTGTTGGTGACCCACTGGATCTCGTTGCTCATCGCGTCGCCCACCCGGGCGGCGTTCGGGTCGTGGCCCACGGCGATTGCCCGGACCACGATGTCGCGATCGGTGATCAACCCCACGATGCGGTTGCCCTGGCAAACCGGGAGCGCGCCCACGTTGAGGACGCGCATCTTCTCGGCGGCGCTGCGGAGCGAGTCCTCGGGCGTCACCACCTCCACGTCGCGCGTCATGATCTGCTCGACGGTCGTCCTGTCGTCCATCGGGAAGTCCTCCTCTTGGAGACGTGGGCACTTCCCGGCCGCCGTGCAGGCCGCGCGGGTTGCGCGGGGAGCGGGCGGCCACAGGCCGGGCTTCTTTACGAGCCAGCACGGGTCGTGTACGAGTTTTCCGAACGCCCGACAGCGCTCCCGCCCGGCCTCCGAGCTGATCGCGGCCTTCATCCATGCACGGCGCCCACGGTTTCCTCACCACGCTCACCATCGTTCTGTGCGTCGCGGCGGTGACCACCGTGGTCTTCCAGCGGCTGCGCCAGCCCGTCGTGCTGGGCTACCTGATGGCAGGGTTGATCGTGGGCCCCTACGTGGCGGTCCCGCTGGCGGCCGATCCCGCGGTCGTCCAGACCCTCTCCGAGCTCGGCGTGATCCTGCTGATGTTCTCGCTCGGGCTGGAGTTCCGGATCAAAAAGCTCGTGCAGCTGGGACCCACCGCGGGGATCACCGCGCTCATCGAGTGCAGCCTCATGGTGTGGCTGGGGTTCGTGGCCGGGCGCGCGTTCGGGTGGGGGACCCGCGAGTGCCTCTTTGCCGGGGCGCTGATCGCCATCTCCTCCACCACCATCATCGCCCGCGCCTTCAACGAACAGGGCGTGCGCGGCCAGCTCCGCGAGCAGGTCGTGGGGATCCTGATCGTGGAGGATCTGATCGCCGTCCTGCTGATGGCGCTCCTGACCGCCGTCTCCACCGGGCACGGCCTCTCCGCGACCGAGCTCGGGCTGACGTCCGGGAAGCTGTTCGCCTTCCTCGCCGGCCTCATCTGCTTCGGGCTTCTGGTGGTGCCGCGGTCGATCCGGGCGGTGGTGAAGCTCGATCGCCCCGAGACGACGCTGGTGGCGAGCGTGGGCCTGTGCTTCGCGATCTCCCAGCTCGCCCGGGGCTTCGGCTACTCGGTGGCCCTGGGCGCCTTCATCGCCGGGACGCTGGTGGCCGAGTCCGGGGAGGACAAGCGGATCGAGCACCTCGTGCAGCCGGTGCGCGATCTCTTCGCGGCCATCTTCTTCGTCTCGGTCGGGATGCTGATCAACCCGAAGATGATCCTCGACCACTGGCCGGCGGTGCTGGTGTTCAGTGTGCTGGTGATCGCCGGAAAAATCGTGGCGGTGAGCGTAGGGTCGTTCTTGACCGGCAACGGCACGCGCGCCTCGGTGCAGGCGGGAATGAGCCTCGCGCAGATCGGCGAGTTCTCCTTCATCATCGCCGGGCTGGGGGTGAGCCTGAAGGCGACGGGCGACTTTCTCTATCCGATGGCGGTGGCAGTGTCCGGCATCACCACGCTGACGACGCCGGCGTTGATCAAGGCATCGCCGGCGGTGGCGGCGTTCATCGATCGCACGCTGCCCGCCCCGCTGCAGACGTTCGCTGCGTTGTACGCGACGTGGATCGACCGCCTGCGGTCGACACCGCGGCGCGAGCGCGCCGGAGCGCAGCTGCGGCGGCTTGTGCTTCTGCTTCTGGGTGACGTCGTGCTGCTTCTGGCGGTGCTGGTGGCGGCCTCGCTCTCCGCCGGGCGTGCGGCGCAGCTGGCGAACGAGCAGTTCGGGCTGCCATACGTCTGGGGCGTGCGGCTGACCATCGCCGGCGGAGTGGTGCTGGCCTCGCCGCTGTTCATCGGCGTGGTGCGGCTGGGGCGGCGGCTGGCGGTGACGCTGGCGAACTTCGCGCTCCCGCCGAAGAAGGGGGGCGGCACCGACCTGGCGATGGCGCCCCGGCGCGCGCTGATGGCGGCCTTGCAGATCGCCCTGGGGCTGATGGTGGTGGTGCCAGTCGTGACGATCCTCCAGCCGTTCTTCCCCGGCGTGACCGTGCCGACGATTGCGGGCGTGGTGCTGCTCGCGTTCGCGGTGGTGTTCTGGAAGAGCGCGCAGAACCTCGAAGGCCATGTCCGAGCGGGCGCGCAGGTGCTGGTGGAGGTGCTGGCGGCGCAGTCGCACCCCACCTCGGACGAGGCGAACGCTTCGGAGGGGGCGGAGCACGCGCTGGCACAGGCGGAGGTGCTGCTGCCGGGCCTGGGCGCGCCGACAGCGGTGCGGCTCGAGCCCACCAGCGCTGCCGTCGGCCGCACGCTGGCGGAGCTGAACCTCCGGGGCCGCACCGGAGCGACGGTGCTGGCGATTCACCGCGAAGGAGCGGACCTGCCCGTGCCCGGAGCGAAGGAAGTGCTGCGCGCCGACGACGTGCTCGCGATCGCGGGAACGACCGAAGCGGTGCAGGCTGCCAAACAACTGCTCCAAACGGGAGCAGTTGTGGGTGGTGGTGACTAGTCACCGGTACGAGTCACCAGTCACCACGAACTGATGTGGGCCCTCCAGGATTCGAACCTGGGACCAAGCGGTTATGAGCCGCCAGCTCTGACCGCTGAGCTAAGGGCCCGTGCCAGAGGACGCCCGGTTATCGCCGCTTGCGGCCAGAAGGGCAATGTCAGACCCGCGGTGGATGGTGCGCGCCCCATGCCGATACTTCGAGGATCCGTTACCTTTTCGCGCTTCGGCGTCGAGACGGAGAAGCACGCCCCGTCCGACGTCCGCCGCTGGCTGCTCAAAGGGCTGCAGCGCCAGGCGTTCCAACCGATCGATCGGAAGTCCGACGACGAGCGGGCCGCCGGCTTCGTCGAATTGGAGAACCCGGACGGGACCGGGTTTCCGACCTCGGCGCTCTTCTTCGGCGAGCGCGCGCTGTTCTCCTGGCGCATCGACACCTTGAAGGTGCCCGGCGCGCAGCTCAAGGCGGAGATGGAGAAGTGGAAGACCGCCTTCGAGCGGGAGCACGGGCGGCGTCCCTCGCGCGCGGAGGTCAGCGAACACCGTGGCGCGGTCCGGCAGATGCTCCGGTCGAAGGCCACGCCCATCACCCGGACGCACGACTTGAGCTGGAACCTCAAGACGCACACGCTGCAGATCTGGACCTCCTCCCGCAAGGTCGTGGAGGAGATCGCCGTGGCGCTGGAGGAGTCGTTCGGAGCCAGGCTTCGCCCGCTGACTCCCAACGCGAAGGCGGAGGAGGGCGCGTTGTCTCCGACGCCCGAGCTGATGGGCGTGGAGCTGTCGCCGCAGGAGGTGGCCCGTGGGGAGGCGTGAGCAGGCGCGGCGGGACGCTGCGTTCGCGCGCGGGGAGATCGGCGTGGACGGTGCCGCCGTGGAGGAGGCCCGCGACGCCGCGGAGGTCGAACAGGACAAGGCCCGCGAACAGCTGCTGCGCGGCCGCACCTGGATCGGCCGAGAGTTTCTCACGTGGCTTCTGTGGCGGAGCGAAGAGGGCGAACCGCTGGTGAAAATGGAGGAGGGCGGGCTGGTCGTCCTGTTCACCGGGAGGATCGTCCTTCGGGGAATCCACGGCGAAGTGACCGAGCTGTCCGCGCGCGGGACCCTGGCGCCGTACTCCGAGATCGTGAAGCACGCGATCGACCGCGGCTGCCTGGTGCATCAGGCGCGGATCCGCTTCACCGTCGGCGAACGCGTGTGGGAGGCGATGGTCGACGCCGAACACTTCGACGTGAAGAGCGCGAAGCTCCCGGAGCTCCTGACCGACGAGGAGGACGATCGCCAGGCGGAACGGCTCGATCTGACCGAGCGCCTCTCCGCGTTCATCGATGCGTTGGTGGACGCGTACCTGGCAGTGCGGCGCAGCCGAACGTGGTCACAGAAAGTCGTGCCCGAGCTCAAAGCCTGGGCCCGAGGTGACGCCCGAACGTCCGCCCCCATGCTGCAGAAAGCCACGAGGGCGAGGCGCGCCACCGCCTGATCGACGACGCCGACACACGACCAACGACGGACCACCAACGGTCAATCTTTAATCGGTCGGGCGCGGCGGTACTGGACCGGCCAGCTGATGGGGACACCCAGCTCGGTGGCGGCGTGCAGCGGCCAGTACGGATCGCGCAGCATTTCGCGCGCGAGGAACGCCGCGTCGGCGTTGCCTTGCGCCAGCACTTCCTCCACCTGAGCCGGCTCGGTGAGCATCCCGACCGCCGCCGTGCGGATCCTCGCTTCGTGGCGGATCGCCTTTGCGAAGGGGACCTGGTAACCGGGGCCGACTTCCACCTTCGCGTCGGGGACGGCTCCTCCCGACGAGCAGTCGATCAGATCCACTGCGAGCGTCTTGAGGCGCCGCGCCAGCTCCACGCTGTCCGGCAGGTCCCAGCCTCCCGGCGCCCAGTCCGTCGCGGAGATGCGCACGAAGAGAGGCTTGTCCCAGGACAGCGCGTCCCGCACCGCGCGTGCGACCTCCAGCACCAATCGGGCGCGGTTGTCCCAGGAGCCGCCCCATTCGTCGGTGCGGTGGTTGCACAGCGGCGAGAGGAACTGGTGCAGGAGATAGCCATGCGCCGCGTGGATCTCGACCACGTCGAAGCCGGCTTCATCCGCGCGCTCGGCACACGCCCGGAACTGGGCGATCACGCCCTGGATCTCCTCGGTCGTCAGCTCCCGCGGAGGAGGCAGATCGCCGAAGGGAATCGGGGAGGGGGCGACGGTGGTCCAGCCACCTTCGGAAGGCGGCACCGCGCCGCCACCTTTCCAGGGCTGCGCAGTGGATCCCTTGCGGCCCGCGTGCGCGAGCTGGATGCCGATCGCCGCGCCCTGCTCGTGGACGAAGGAGACGATTCGCCGCCACGCCTCCACCTGCGTGTCGTTCCAGATGCCGGTGTCCTCGGGGCTGATCCGCCCCTCCGGAGAGACGGCGGTCGCTTCGGTCATCACCAGCCCCGCGCCGCCCACTGCGCGGCTGCCCAGGTGCACCAGGTGCCAGTCGTTGGGGACGCCGTCCTCGGCGCTGTACTGGCACATCGGCGAGACCCAAACGCGGTTCCGGAAGGTGACGTCCCGAATGGTGAGGGGGGAGAAGAGCACGCTCATCGTCGAATTTCCTCGTTGCGAAGCAGCGCAGGTCGGGTGCGCTTCGGACGGCCTGCCGCCCGGGCTCCGGGCAGAGCGCCGCCATGCGCACTCTGAATGCACCCGTGTGTACCTTTTCGCCATGGAAGACGAACACAAGAAGCCGAAGGCTCCGCCCGACGAGGCGACGCCGGCTGCGACCGGGCTCGAGGCCGCGCTGGAGGGGGAGGTCGGCTTCCTGCGCGACGCACCGGTCGAAGGCGGGGACGAACTCAGCATCGGCGGCGGCCCGCCCAGCGCCGCCGGTGGCGAGCCCCGCTCCCCGGTTCCGACCCGGGACGACATCCGCGACCTCGAGTGAACCGGCGCGTCCGTCCAGCTCCCGGAAGCCGGAAGTCACCCACGTCGTGGCCGAGGCAAGGGCTCGCGGAGCGCCACCGGGCCCACCGTGGTGACGATGTCCGGAGCGCCACGCCCGACGAACCCGGCAGAGCGCTCGAGGCCGACGGGCCTGCTGCTGCCGGAAGACGGCAGACGGGTTCTCACGGCCGCCGCGCCTTCGCGCCGCCCCCGCGCCGCACGATCCTCCGCCCGTCCACCCGTACGCCTTCCGCACGCAGCTTCGGCGCCTGCCGGCGGACCACCTCCGGCGCGAGCGTTCCGTCCGCGCGTACCACCCGCCACCAGGGCAGGCCGCTCAGCCGGTTGAGCGCCCGGACCACGGCGCGCGCGCCGCCCGGCCGCCCGGCAAGGAGCGCCACCTCTCCGTAGGCGAGCACCGTCCCCTTCGGGATCTGCGCCACCACGCGCTTCACCGCGCGCTCGAACGCGGAGAGGTTCTTCGCGTCGACCCGGGCGTGTCCCATTGCCCCGGACGGCTCCGGACTAGCTCTCCACGAAGGAGCGCAGCCGCTTGGACCGGCTGGGGTGCCGGAGCTTGCGCAGCGCCTTCGCCTCGATCTGGCGGATGCGCTCGCGGGTGACCTCGAAGTCCTGACCCACCTCTTCGAGCGTGTGGTCGCTCTTCTCGCCGATGCCGAAGCGCATCCGGAGCACCTTCTCCTCACGCGGCGTCAGCGTGGCGAGCACCTTCCGGGTCTGCTCGGCGAGGTTCATGTTGATCACCGCGTCCGCCGGCGAGACCAGCGACTTGTCCTCGATGAAGTCGCCGAGGTGCGAATCCTCCTCCTCGCCAATCGGCGTCTCCAGCGAGATCGGCTCCTTGGCGATCTTGAGGACCTTGCGCACCTTGTCGAGCGGCAGCTCCATCTTCTCCGCGATCTCCTCCGGCGTCGGCTCGCGGCCGATCTCCTGGACGAGGTAGCGGCTGGTGCGGATCAGCTTGTTGATCGTCTCGATCATGTGCACCGGGATGCGGATGGTGCGCGCCTGATCCGCGATCGCGCGGGTGATCGCCTGACGGATCCACCAGGTGGCGTAGGTGGAGAACTTGTACCCGCGCTTGTACTCGAACTTGTCCACCGCCTTCATCAGGCCGATGTTGCCCTCCTGGATCAGGTCCAGGAACTGCAGCCCGCGGTTGGTGTACTTCTTGGCGATCGACACGACGAGGCGCAGGTTCGCCTCCACCAGCTCGGCCTTGGCGCGCTCCGCCTTCCGCTCGCCGATCCGGATCGCCTCGTAGTTCCGCTTCAGCTGCTCGTAGGGGAGGTTGGCCTCCTCCTCCACCTTCTTGATCCGCCGCACCGCCAGGCGCACGTCGCGGTCCAGCGCCTCCAGCTCCTCCGGGGTCAGGTTGAGGCGCTTGAGCAGCTTCTTCTGGCTGGCCGGGTTCTCCCGCGCCTCGCGCAGCGCCGCGCGGAGCTCCTTCATCGGAATCCCGAACTTGCGCTCCACCTCGCGCAGCTCGCCCTCCGCCTTCTCCACCCGGACGATCATCTCGCGGATCTGCCCGACGATGCGGTCCACCTGCTTCTTGGACAGCCGCATCTCCTCGAGCACTTCCATCATCTTGGTGCGCAGGTCGCGGATCTCCTGCTTGATCTCCTTCTTGCGCACCTCGGAGAGCTTCTTCTTGGAGGTGAGGTCCTCCTCGAGCGTCTCGACGTCCTTGGCGTACTTGCGGATCTTCTCCACCAGCTTGCAGATCTGTTCGATCTTGTTGAGCTCCTGCTGGTTGAGCTGGGTGGTCGCCCCCTCCTCGCCGTCCGAGAGCTCCTCCGACTCCGACTCGCTCTCGCTCTGCGGCTCCTCGGGCGCGTCCTTCACCACCTCGCGGATGCGCAGCTTGCCGCTCTTGAGGCGGTTGCCGATGTCGAGGATCTCCGCGACGGCGACGCGGCACGCCAGCATCGCGCGCAGGACCTCCTTCTCGCCCTCCTCGATCCGCTTGGCGATCTCCACCTCGCCCTCGCGGGTGAGCAGGGAGACCGACCCCATCTTACGCAGGTAGAGGCGGACCGGGTCGTTCGAGCGGCCACCGGGCTCGTCGTCCTCTTCCTCCTCCTCTTCTTCCTCCTCGTCCTCCGCCTTCGGCTCCTCCACCGCGACGGTGGGCTTCACCTCGGACGCGGACGCGGCCTTCTGGGCGTCGACGACCTCGATGTCGTTGTCGCCGAACATGCTCATCACGTCGTCGATCTGATCCGACGACACGATGTCCGCGGGGAGCGCGTCGTTGACCTCGTCGTAGGTGAGGAAGCCCTTCTGGCGCCCCGCCTCGAGGAGGTCCTTGACCTCCTTGCGCTCGATCAGCGCCTCCTCGTCCTCGGCGTCTTCCTCGGCGTCTGGGTCGATCTCCACCGCGGCGGCCAGCTCCTCGGCCTCCTCTTCGGGATCGATCTCATCGAACGACTGGGTCTCGCCGCGCGGCTGGTAAGGCGCGGCCTTCGTCTTCTCTGCGTCCTTCTCCGCTTTCGTGGCCTTCTCGCTGGCCTTGTCCCCACCCCTGGCCGCGGCCTTCTTCTTCTTGAGCTCCTCTTTCGGCTCGGCCTTTTTCGCCAGCTTCTTCGAAGCCCTGGGGGAGGACGACTGCTTCTGCGTGGCCATTCGTGGACTTCTCCTTGGCGGAACGGACGGAACGGGGCGCTTTACCGCAACTTCGGGGAGAGAGACAAACGTCTTGAGGTTGCGGCCCAGAACGGAAGTGAGCGGCTGGTTTCTTCCCCGCACCCGCCCGTCTCACAACAATTTCTTTTTGAGCTCCAGCAGCTCGACCCGCTGCTCGATGAGCCGGCGGGTTTCCTCCGTGAGGTCGGAGGCGCCCTGAAGGCGCCCGGTGACCTTGGCGATGTATGCGAGCTGTTCATCCACACGGCGCAGCGTGAGCCTGCGACACACCGCCACGAAGAACCGTTCCAGGTCCTCGTCGTCCGCTGGGAGCTGCCGGGAGGCGCGCTCCAGCGCGATCTTGAGCGTTTCCGTGGCTTCGTAGAGTGCGTCCTCTGGCGTGCGTCCGGTGGCGACGTGGTGGATAACCGAGCGCAGGCCCGGATGCGACAATTCGTCGTGGACGCGGTGCTCGTCCTTTGCCAGCAGCCGTGGCATCCGGATCAGCGCGGCCACGAACGACGCCTCCAGCGGGTCGGGCGCCCGCTCGGAGGGGGGACGGCCGGGCGTCATCGGCACCACGTTCCCC
>JADGHL010000245.1 GCA_019686135.1 Myxococcaceae bacterium
TGTTCGCGCGGGAGATGCTGGACATCCCGGAGATGACCCACCCGCCCGAGACGGACCGCGACAGCGACGAGGTGCGGATCGAATACGCACACGAATCCGCGCCGATGACGATGATGCCCCCGCCGGGGACGCTCAAGGAGCTGGTGAAGACCGCCGGGAAGCTGATTCGCGGCGAGAAGTCCACCGTGCTGGTGGACAAGATCGGCGAGCGGCTGGCGTTCGAGCGCACCGGGGTGCGGCTCTACGAGGGCGTGCTGGAGAAGTTCGACGCGTACGGGTCGTGGAAGGGCGGGCCCACGCGGGCGCAGCTCGCCGAGCTGCACGACGAGGAGCTCTCGCACTTCCACCTCCTAGTGGAGGCGATGGGCGAGCTCGGGTCGGATGCGACCGCGATGACGCCATCGGCGAACCTGGTGGCGAACATGTCGCTCGGGCTGCCGAAGGTGATCGCCGATCCAAGGACCGATCTGCGGCAGTGCCTCGAGGCGATCATGGTGGCCGAGCTGGCGGACAACGCGTCGTGGGAGTCGCTGATCGACCTGGCGCGCGCGATGGAACAGGACGAGCTGGTGGAGCGCTTCGAGATGGCGCTGGCCGCCGAGCACCGGCACCTGCGACGGGTGAAGGGCTGGCTGACCACCGCGATGCGGACGGACGCGTTCCTCGGGCGGCAGAAGCCGGCGAAGGCCACGAACCACGGGAACGGCCGGGACCAGCGCGGGCTCATGCGCAAGCGGGCGATGGCCGCGAAGGTTTCGAAGCGGCGGAGGTGATGGGCACGGCACCCGCGACAGACGGGCCGTCAGCGCCGGTGCGAGGAGGACGACAGGACCGCGCTCACTGCGAAGCCAGGGCTGCGGGCCGTGCGGATCGATCGGAGCCCACCAGGGCCCCGACGCTCCGACGGCGCGTGAGCTGCAGCGCCTCCTCGTGCACGCGGAGCACGTCCCTGCGGAGACTGCCCGGGCTGATCTGCGAGACCGACGCGCCGAGGCCGGCGAGGTAGGCGACCAGCGGTGGGCCGATCGCCACGTGGAGCTGAACCTCCGCCGCGCCGTCCGATCGCCGCTGAGCGATCTGGGACGGATGAAGCTTCCGTTCAAAGAAAAGGTGCGCGAGCGGAGGAGCAACGACGAAGCGGACGCGTCGCGGGATGCCGGTCCACATGCCGAAGCTCCCACCGAGGAACGCATCCGCGCGGAAGCCCGGGTCGACGTGGAAGGTGTCGGTCGTCTCCTCCACCGACTCGAAGCGGTCGAGGAGGAAAGTCCGGGGCGCCTTCGCTTCGTGGCAGTAGCCGATGAGATAGATGGCCTGTTCCGTGACTCTGAGGTGGTAAGGGTCGATGCGGCGTAGGGCGGAGGGCGACCTGCGCCGTCCCGTCCGGGAGCGATACCGGGCCAGCACGCTTCGACGCTGGTGGATCGCCTCGAGCAGCACATCGAGGATCCGCCGGCGGGTGGCGTAGTCGTGCCCACCGCGCGAGGTGCTCACCACTGCTTCAGCGTGACGCGCGCGATCCGCCAGAGGCTTCGGGAGCGTGGCGCGAATCTTTTCCAAAGCACTGACCGCGCCCTCGTGAAAGAGAGTCCCCGCAAGGCCGGCCATGAGCTGACTGCCAGTGGAGAGCGCGAGCACCTCCGACCAGGTGAGACTGAGCTGAAGCCGGTGCCGATAGCCCGGCATCATCCGCCAGCGCGCCTTCCGACCATCCCGCTCCGCGATGAGAGGGATGCCGCTGCGCTCGAGGACCTCGAAGTCGCGGTAGACCGTCCGACGTCCCTTTCCGAGCTCCTCCGCAGCCTCGTCGATCTCGATTCCCTGAGGGCGGCTCTCGAGAAGCTGAAGCAGGCGGAGCTGCCGGCTGAATGCGTCGCCCCTCATGGGAGTGGAGTTTCTAGTGAAGGCGTCACTACTGGCAAGCCGGACAGCCCCGTACTCTTCGTAAGGGTCAATCCACTGCGGGTTTCATCGGGACGGCGCTAAGCCAAGACGGGGCGTGCATCGTTTCAACGGAGCCCCGACTCATCGTCGGGGATCAC